>NZ_JADLQN010000009.1 GCF_015477835.1 Nocardia higoensis
TTCCGAACCCGGAAGCTAAGGCCACCTGCGCCGATGGTACTGCACTCGACAGGGTGTGGGAGAGTAGGACACCGCCGGAACATCCTTTCCCGAAGGCCCCCAACACTGTTGGGGGCCTTCGGCGTATCCACAGCATTTCAATCGTCGGGGAAAGGTGCCGGCGGCGGTGATCCGCACCGGGCGCGCGGACTACGGCGGACTACGGTGGGCGGTATGACGGCCACCAGGATCGGCAAGCACATCCGCGCTTCCCGCGACACGGTGTATCGGCTCCTGATCGACGGCTCGGCCGTCGCGCAGTGGATGGCGCCGGACGGAATGTCCAGCGAGGTCCACGAGTTCGACGCCAGGGAGGGCGGGGCATTCCGCATCACCCTCACCTACGACGACCCCGACGCGGCCGGCAAGACATTCGGCAACTCCGACAGCTATCGAGGACGCTTCGTGATGCTCGTGCCCGGTGAACGGGTGGTGCAGCTGGTGGAATTCGACACCGAGGATCCGGCGGTGAGCGGTTCGATGACGATCAGCTACACGCTCACCGAGGTGAACGGGGGGACCGATCTGGTAGCGGTGCACGAGGACCTGCCCAGCGGGCTCAGCCCCGACGAGAACGAGATCGGCTGGCGCATGTCGCTGGCGAAATTGGCGGCATTGGCCGAAGCCTGAGCGAACCCCATCGCGGTTGGGGACGGACCAGCGCGGGTGCCGAGTCGGTAGGTGCGCATCTACCGACTCACGACTGCCCGCGTGGTGGTGCCAGCGTGGCGGTGCAGGTGCGTGGCGGGGGCATGCGGCCGTGATTACCGTGGAGTGATGTCGCCGTTGGACAATTGGCATCCGTCCACCGTCTCCGACTGGGATGACCGGCGGCGCAAGGCTCGGCTGCGGGAGACTCGCCTCTGGCGCCGCGGGCCGGTGTTGCGTCGCACCAAGACCGTCCTGGTCCGGTCGGCCGGAGCACTGCTGATACTGCTCACCCTGCTCGTCCGGTACTGGATCTACGACGTCGCGCCGGAGCGCGCTCGGCTCGCGCTCACCGCGCCCGCGCTGCTACCGGTCGCCCCGCCTGCCCATGAGCGGGGCTGGGACACCGCGGTCGTCGACCTGGTGGGTTTGGGCGGGCTCGACGCCACCGAGACCGCGGCCGCCCTGCCCGCGTTGCGGGACCTCGGGGTGGTGTGGGCGATCAGATACGACAACCAGGGCATCGACAGCAAGGTCATCGCGGATCTGATCGTGCGGGCCGCGCAGATGTCGGGGGTACGCGATATCGTGCTCGTCGGGCACAGCATGGGCGGGGTGATCGCGCTCGAGGTCGGTGAGCACATCCATCAGGACAGCGATCGCAGACTGTCCGCGGTGCTGCTGGACTGCACGCCGGTGGATCTGAACGCGGTGCGACCGGAGAGCCGGGGGCGCGGCGAGGACATGCTCCGCTGGATGGGCTGGCTGCCCGGCGCCCGGGAGAGCCGGACATTGCGGATGGTGATCGAAACCTACGCACGCCGTGAGCGATTCGTCGATATCGCCACCGATCCGGTGCCCGGCCTCCGCCTCCGGCAATTGCGTGAGGTGCTGGCGGAGGTGGCGACCGAGAAGGTGTTCTCACACGACACGGCCAGCAACGGCCTGATCGAATCGCAGTTCCGGGCGATTGTCGGCGGCGGCGCGGTGGACAATCTGCGCGCGTTGTCGGGGTCCGAGCATGGCAAGCCGCGCCCCGCGATCGTGTTCCTGCGTCCGCGCGACGCCGGCAGTGACCGCGTGGTCGACGTCGAGTACTCCCACCGCGTGCTGATCGAGCAGGTGGGTGGGCCGGAAGGCAGCCTGCTGGTGGGGATGCCGCGCGGCACCGGGCACGCGAATCCGATGCAGGCTCCGGAGCGGTACAACGCCATCGTCCAGCGCCAGGTGGTGCCGTTCGTGCAGCGCTATCTGGAGCAGGCCGACGATACCGGAATCACCGCCGCCGCACCTTCCTGAGATCTGCTTCCGGGCACCCGCAGCACCGCCGAACTCGTGAGTGTGCACGCGGGTGCACTCGAGGGAACTCGCGCATGGCGCGCTCGACGATCGGGGCACCTGCCGCCGTCCTTGCGCGGCGCGCTCGGCGATGGCATTGGGGGGTGCTTCGGTGGGCACCTGCTGCGTACCCTCGAGCGGCGTGCTGGGCGACGGCAGCGCGACGGCGTGGGTGTGCTTTTGGTGGGCATCTGCTGTGGCACTCTCGAGCGGCGTCCTGGGCGATGGCCGTACGGCGGTCTCGGGGGTGGGGGCCACCCGTTGCGCCCTTGTGCGGCCGGATTTCGATGGCCGCCGAGCTGGGGAGGCGAGCTCCGGGTGGCCGCCGAACCTTTCGGAGGCGAAGTCCCGATACCGCCCATCCTGTCGTGCGGGGCACGGCCGGATGCCGGAAAACGCTGCGTAATCAGTGAATTCGCGTGTGCCGCCAGCTGTCCGGTGCAGCGTGCGGCAATTCGAATCATGGTGTCGGCAATGGTGTCGGAGGGGGACGGACTATTGCTTCAATACTGGGCATGTCAGGAACTCGTACCGAATTCGGCCGCCGCGGTGGCCGTCGCATGACCGCCGTTCTGCTCGCCCTGGCGACCGCAGCGACGCTGGGAACGTCCGGTTGTGCCGAGGACGACGGACCTGCCGGTGCGGCGGGGACGGCACCGCTGTCGACGGAGGTGCCGCCCGGCACCGAGCTCGTGATCGCCGACCAGTCCGAGCGGCTGCAGTCGGCGCTGCGGTTCTCCGGTGAGCTCGACAAGCTGCCGTTCGAGGTGGAGTTCGCCAACTTCGTCGGCGGCCCGGCCATCCTCGAGGCTTTTCGCGCCGGCGCGGCCGACGTCGCTCCCGTGGGGGACACGCCGCCCATCCACGCGCTGGCCGCAGGCCAGGACGTGCCGATCGTGGCGGCCTATCAGACCAGCGTCAGCAGCCTGAAACTGGCTGTGGCGCCCGGTGTCTCGGTGCCGACGCTGAAGGATCTGAAGGGCAGGAAGATCGCTTATGCGGAAGGCACCGCTCAGCAGGCCGCCGTGTTGCGGGCGCTGGACAGAGCGGGGCTGAGCGTGGACGACGTGGAGCTGGTGCGGTTGCAGCTGGCGGAGTTCCTCGACGCGGTGCGCACCGGCCAGGTCGACGTGGCCCCGCTGATCGAGCCGAACGTCACCCGCTTCCTGCGCACCGAGGGCGCCTCGCTGGTGCCCGACGAGCAGACCCGTGGCATCTACAGCGGGCTGGCGTATCTGTACGCGCGCCGTGCGGTCACCGAGGATCCGGCGAAGTCGGCGGCGCTCGCGGCCTTGGTGGGCGCGTACGTGCGCGCCTACCAGTGGGTGAACACCCATCCCGAGCAGTGGAAGCAGCAGTACTACGTCGAGAACCAGAAGGTTTCGGCCGAGGACGCCGACCGGATCGTCGAATCGCTGGGTGACTACGTCTTCCCGCACCTGGACCAGAGCCTGATCGATCGTCAGCAGCAGACCATCGACGTCATCGACGCCGCCGGGCACCTGCCCCGCGAAGTCTCGGCGTCCGAGGGCTTCGACCTGCGTTTCGACACCGTCGTCACCGAAGCGGTCACCGAGTCCGGCGCCGCGTTCGAACCGAAGGAGAAGTAATGGCGACCTTGGCGGCGACCGGCGTGCTGCGTCGGTCCGGAGGCACCGGCGCCGCGGCGGACCGGGTCGACAGTGCCGGGCGGTCACGGCGGCGGCTGGGGCCGGGCAAGCAGATCCCGTTCGGCTTCGCGCTCGGGCCGGGGCTGGTGATCGCGATCTGGGTGATCGGTGCGGCAGTGGGGGCGTTCGATCCCGAGACCCTGCCCGCGCCGTGGACGGTCGCGCAGACCGCGGGTGATCTGATCGCCGACGGTCGCCTGCAGTCGAATCTGTGGACCTCTCTGCAGCGGGCCGTCGTCGGGCTGGCGCTCGGTGTGGGCATCGGTGTCGTGCTGGCGCTCGTCGCCGGTCTGAGCAGGCTCGGCGAAGCCGTGATCGACGGACCGGTCCAGATCAAGCGCGCGATTCCGACGCTGGCGTTGATCCCGCTGTTCATCGTGTGGTTCGGGATCGGCGAAGAGATGAAGCTGATCGTCATCACCCTCAGCGTGCTGGTGCCGGTCTACATCAACACCCACGCCTACCTGCGCAGCGTGGACGCGCGGTATGTGGAACTGGCCGAGACGGTGCGATTGTCCCGCGCGGACTTCGTGCGCAAGATCGCGCTGCCCGGCGCGCTGCCGGGATTCTTCATCGGCCTGCGGCTGGCGGTCACGATCTCCTGGCTGGCGCTGGTGGTGGTGGAGCAGGTGAACGCGACGAGCGGCATCGGCTACCTGATGACCCAGGCGCGGACCTACGGCCAGATCGATGTGATCGTCGTCGGCCTGGTGATCTACGGCCTGCTCGGCCTGTTCGGTGACGTCGCCGTGCGTGCGGTGGAAAGGAAGGCGTTGTCATGGCGACAGACACTCGGGGACTGAATGTGGTCCGAGCCCGGCGGCTGAGTCGCGGGTTCGGTGAACGAACGGTGTTGCGCGACATCGATCTCGAGATCAGTCGGGGCGAGTTCGTGGCGCTGCTCGGCCGCAGCGGATCCGGCAAGAGCACGCTGTTGCGGGCGCTGGCCGAGTTGGACGACAACGTCACCGGTTCCGGTGAGCTGAGCGTTCCCGCCGAGCGGGCGGTGGTCTTCCAGGACTCGCGGCTGCTGCCGTGGACGCGGGTGCTCGACAATGTGATCCTCGGGCTCGACGGTAAGGATGCGGCCGGGCGTGGTGCGGCGGCGCTGGCCGAGGTCGGCCTGGCCGGTCGTGAGAAGGCGTGGCCGCGTGAGCTTTCCGGTGGGGAGCAGCAGCGGGTGGCGTTGGCCCGGTCGCTGGTGCGTGAGCCGGCGCTTTTGCTGGCCGACGAGCCGTTCGGTGCGCTGGACGCGCTGACCCGGATCAAGATGCACGCCCTGTTGCAGGAACTGTGCGCCGAGCACAAGCCGGCGGTGCTGCTGGTCACCCACGATGTCGACGAGGCCGTGCTGCTCGCCGACCGGGTGCTGGTACTCGACGGCGGCGTGATCTCCACCGATCTGCGCATCGACGCCCCCCGCCCGCGCCGTCACCGCGATCCCGAATTCATCCGTGCCCGTGAGGTTCTGCTCAACGCCCTCGGCGTCGACACCGAACCCCGTGCCATCGTGCTCGAGAAGGAAAAGCAAGCATCATGAGCGAACAGCCCCGTCAGCTGAGCCTGAACGCGTTCATCTACCCCTCCGGCCATCACGAGGCCGCGTGGCGGCACCCCACGGGCAGCCCCGAGCGCATCTACGACATCACCTACTACCAGGAGATCGCGCGCACCGCCGAGGCGGCCACGCTGGACGCGGTGTTCTTCGCCGACGGCCCCGCGCTGCGATCGAATGTGAAATACAACGCCGCCGCCGGGCTCGAGCCGATCACGCTGCTGACGGCGATCGCGGCGGCCACCAGCCGGATCGGTCTGATCGGCACCGCCTCGACCACGTACTACGAGCCCTACAATCTGGCGCGGTTGTTCGCCGGCCTCGACCACCTCTCCGGCGGGCGCGCGGGCTGGAACATCGTCACCACGGGAACGGATCTGGCGGCCGCGAACTTCGGTCTGGATCGGCATCCCGTGCACGCCGATCGCTACGCTCGGGCGCGGGAGTTCGTCGAGGCCGTGGTCGCGCTGTGGGACAGCTGGGAAGACGACGCGATCGTGCTCGACAAGGAGCGGGGGTACTACGCCGACCCGGACAAGATCCACCGGATCGACTTCGAGGGGGAATACCTGCGTGTGCGCGGCCCGCTCACCTCCCCGCGCACGCCGCAGGGCCATCCGGTGCTCGTGCAGGCCGGTGCGTCCAACGAGGGCCGCGCGTTCGCCGGGCACTATGCCGAGGCGATCTTCACCGCGCATCAGCGGCTCGCGGATGCGCAGGCCTTCTATGCCGACATCAAGGCCAGGGCCGCCGCGTTCGGCCGCAACCCCGATCACGTGAAGATCCTGCCCGGTATCAGCCCGTTCATCGCCGCCACCGAGGCCGACGCCGTGCGGCTCGAGCGGGAGTTCAACGAGCTCACGGTGCCCGAGTACGGCCTGACGCAGCTGGCCGGTGTCGCCGGTCGCGATCTGGCGCACCTGGCTCTGGACGAGAAGGTGCCGCCGAACCTGTTCGCCGACGCCGGTGAGGTCACCGACAACAATCGCAGCCGCCTGCAGGTGGTCGCCGGCATCGTGCGGCGGGAGAATCCGACGCTGCGACAACTGCTGCACCGGCTGGCGGGCGCGCGCGGGCACCGGGTGGTCGCCGGCACCCCCGAGCAGGTCGCCGACACCATCGAGGAGTGGTTCACCCAGGGCGCCGCGGACGGTTTCAATGTGATGCCGCCGTACTATCCGGGCGGGCTCGAGATCTTCACCGAGACGGTGGTGCCGATCCTTCGGGAGCGCGGGCTGTTCCGCACCGAGTACACCGGGACGACGCTGCGCGATCACTTCGGTCTGCCGCGTCCGCAGAGCCGGTTCGCCGCGCAGCCCGCGTCGGCGCGGTGAGCGGCCCGCCGCGGGACTGCTCGGATACCGCACTCTGCCCGGACCCGCGGCCCGCCGAGAACGCCGGGGCCGGGCGATGAGCATCGACGAGGTCGCCGGGCCGCGGGTGCGGGTCGACCGGGTGAGGTTGAGCAGCCTGACCTGGTCGGTGTTCGCGCCGATGGTGCTCTACGGAGCCGGGGCCGGGGCGGCCGCGCCCATGTTCGCCCTGCGCGCACTGGAACTCGGCGCGTCGGTGGGGATGGCGGGCCTGATCGTCGCGCTCAGCGGGCTGGGCATGGTGCTGACCGACCTGCCCGCGGGCCGCATCGTGGCCAGGGTCGGTGAGCGCGGGGCGATCGGGCTCGGCACCGCGCTCGGGCTCACGGGCGTCGGGGCCGCGATCGCCGCGCCGAATCCGATCGTGCTGGCGGCGGGCATGCTGCTCACCGGTGCCTCCGGCGCGGTGTGGGGGCTCGCCCGGCAGACCTACATCGCGGCGGTGGTGCCGCCGCCGGAGCGGGGACGGGCGCTGTCGGTGCTGGCGGGCTCGCATCGGCTCGGCTATTTCGCCGGTCCGTTCCTCGGCGCCGGGCTCGTGCACGCGATGGGGCCCGACGGCGCGCTGTGGTTGCAGTGCGCGACCACCGCGCTGGCCGGTCTGGCGATGATCGTCGTCCGCGATGTCAGCAGCGGCGGCGGGACGCACACACTGATCTCGGTGGTCGTGGAGAACCGCAGGGTGCTCGGCACGCTCGGCTCCGCGGCACTGCTCACCGGCGCGGCTCGCGCGGCCCGCCAGTCGCTGCTGCCGCTGTGGGCGGCGCACATCGGGCTCGGCCCGGTGACGACCAGCCTGATCTTCGGCATCTCCGGCGCGATCGATGTGCTCATGTCCTATCCGGCGGGGGTTGTCATGGACCGTTTCGGCCGGCGCGCCACCGGGGTGCCGTCGATGCTGTGCTTCGCGCTCGGCTATGCGACGCTGCCGTTCACCCACACCGCGGTGACGGCGGGAATCGCCGGGGTGCTGCTGGGGCTGGCCAACGGCATCGGCAACGGGCTGATCATGACCGTGGGCGCGGATGTGGCTCCGCCGGGGAAACAGGCGGAGTTCCTGGGAGCCTGGCGGTTGACCCACGACATCGGCATGTTCACCGGGCCGCTGGCGATCGGCGCGATCAGTGCGCTGGCCGCGCTCGGCGCGGCGTCGATCGCGCTCGCCGGATCGGCGCTGGCAGGTGCGTGGGCGATGTATCGCTGGTTTCCGGTGGGGCCCGGCGGGGTGGGCGGACATACCAGAAACGACCGGGGCTGATCGGCCGGACCGGCAGCAGCCGATCGCGTCATCGAGGTTGCGGCATACGGGTTCTGCCCCGTTGTGCTCACGCGATAGTTGGCGTGGCATACCCGCAGCTGGAGGGCAAAATGTGTTCTGCCGTACTCGATATCTCCACGGTCCCGGCCGATCCCGACGAATATGTGCGGGAACTGATGCGCTGGCATTTCCGGCCGCAGACCGGTAGCCCGTACTGGCTGCGCCGGGCGAAGACGCTGGATTTCGATCCGATCGCCGACATCCGCACTTTCGACGACCTCCGTCGGTTCCCGAACGTCATCGACGAATTCCGCGACGTGGCCGTCGAGGATCTGATACCGCGCGGACTCGAGGGGGTGGATCGGGTGATCGCCGGAATCTTCGAAAGCGGTGGCACGACCGGTCTGCCGAAGCGCTTCGTGATGTTCGAACGGTGGATGGAATTCGCGCTCGGCTGGGACGAATTCCACTACGCGGAACTCGGGACGCTGAACACCCTCGCGATCGCGCCCAGCGGGCCGCACATGTTCGGCGAATTCGCGACCAGGAGGGCGCGCCGCCACCACGGCGTGAAGTTCACCGTCGACCTCGATCCGCGCTGGATCAAACACCTGATCGCCCGCGGGGACACCGACGAGGCCGATCGCTACGCCGAGCACCTCGTCGATCAGGCCGCGCATATTCTGACCACCCAGTCGGTCGGCATTCTGATCACCACCCCGCCCCTGCTCGAGCGTCTGGCGCGGCGGCCCGAACTCGTCGACGCGGTGCGCGCGCAGGTGCGGTTCATCTGCTGGAGCGGTGCGCACATGGATGCGGATTCGCGTGACATCTTCCGGCAGGAGATCTTCCCCGGCATCCCGCTGAAGGGTCTCTACGGCAGCACGACGATTCTGGGAATGTCGCGGGAACGGCCCGAGGAGCGCCCCGACGGGCTGCCGGTGTTCGACGCGCCGAGTCCCTACATCGCGTTCCGGGTCGTGCATCCCGGCACCTCGACGGACGTCGAATTCGGCGAACGCGGTCAGGTGGTGATGAACCACCTCACGAAGTACGCGTTGCTGCCCAACAATCTGGAGCGCGATATGGCTACCAAGGTGCATGCGTTGCCCGGTGCGCTGGGCTGCGCCGTCGCCGACGTGGGGCCGGTCGCCACCTTCGGCGACCGCGCCGTGATCGAAGGTGTGTACTGATGGATATCCAGATCGACGCTCTCGGGCCGGCCGGTGCGTACCGCACCCGTGAACGTCTCGCGCTGACCTCGACCGCGGGCGAGCGGATAGGCGAGATCTCCCAGGTGCCGCCACTGTATGTGCGGCGCACCCTCGCCGCGATGCGCGCCGCCGCCGTCCTGCCCGTCGAGCAGCGGCTGGCCGCGCTCGACCGGGCCGCGGAATTGTTCCTGCACGGCACGGTCGGTGGTCTCGACCCCGACCGGTACGCCCGACTGGTCTCGACCGCCTCCGGTGTGCCGCTGGCGGTGGTGCGGCAGTCGGTCGACTGGGTCGCCGACGTGCTGCGATCACAGCGGGTCGTCGCCGAGCTGGCGATGCCGCACGGCGCCGTCGCGTCGTGGCGCGACAATCGGACCCTGGCCGGGTCGGCGGTCTGGACCCGCAAGGGCGATCTGTTCGCGGTGCACGCGGCGGGCAACACTCCCGCCGTGCACGGGCTGTGGCCGGAGGCGCTGGCGTTGGGCTACAAGGTGGTGGTGCGGCCGTCGACCCGCGAGCCGTACACCGCCTTCCGTTTGGTGAGCGCACTGCGGGAGGCGGGTTTCCCGCCGGATGTCGTGACGCTGCTGCCGACCGATTACGCGGCGGCCGACGTGATCATCGCCGAATCCGATTACGCCATCGTCTACGGCGGACAGGACGTGGTGGACAAGTACGCCGCGAACCCGCGGGTACTGACCCAGGGACCGGGGCGGTCGAAGATCCTGCTCACCGGGGAGGTCGACTGGCGGTCGAAGATCGACCTGCTCGCCGGTTCGGTCAGCCATCTCGGCGGTACGGCGTGCACCTGCGCCACCGCGATACTCGTCGAGGGCGACCCCGAACCTGTCGCCCTGGCGGTCGCCGAGGCGTTGGCCGCCGTCCCCAGTCTGCCCGCCGACCATCCCGAGGCGATTCTCACCGTGCGACCGGTGGATTCCGCCCGGGAAACGGCGCGGTACCTGGCCCGGGTCGCGGGCGATGCGCGTCCGATCCTCGGCGCGGACACCGTCGTGGACGAATTGCCCTCGGGCGGAGCGGTGCTGCGCCCCGCCGTGCACCTGGTCGCCGACAGCTCTGCCCCGCAACTGGGCGTCGAACTCGGCTTCCCGTGCGTGTGGGTGGGTCCGTGGCGGCCCGAGGACGGGATCGCGCCGTTGCGGAACTCGCTGGTGCTCACCGCGATCACCACCCGCGACGACCTCGTCGGCCAGCTGCTGGACGAGCCGTCGGTGACCAACCTCTACGTCGGTGACCATCCCACCACCTGGCTGCGCCCGGGAGTGCCGCACGACGGTTACCTCGCCGAACATCTCATGCGCACCAAAGGGATGATCCGATCCGCGACGTGATCGTTCGCTCGGGCCTCGGCCGCCAGTCGTGCGCGCCGAGGCCGCCCGAGTCCCGGGCACTGAAAAGGCTTGTCGGATCAGACGATAGGAATCGGGAATGCGAGGCCGCGGGTACCGGCGATGTTCACCGGCCGCTGGTCGAATGGGTCGGCATCGTCCGTCAGAGAGGAAGAAGCCATGACCAGTATCGACACGCGGTCCGAGGGCACGGTCGCCGCGCGCGTCAATGAACTGACCGCCATCTTCGAGCGCGGGCTGCAGGAGAATCTGGGCGTCGGGGCGTCGCTGGGCATCCGATTGGAAAGCGCGAGCGAGGGCCGCACACGGTACTACCTGGATCCGAATCCGGCCACCATCAACGCCATGTTCACCGTGCACGGCGGGGTCATCGCGACCCTGATGGACACGGCGATGGGCAGCGCGGTGTTCACCACACTCGGGGACGGCGTGGCCTATACGACGCTGGAGTTGAAGGTCAACTTCATCCGGTCGGTGACGATGGACGGGTCGCGGCTGACCTGCGAGGCGACCGCCATCCACGTCGGCAGGCGCACCGCGACCGCGG
This sequence comes from Nocardia higoensis, assembly GCF_015477835.1. Taxonomy (NCBI): domain Bacteria; kingdom Bacillati; phylum Actinomycetota; class Actinomycetes; order Mycobacteriales; family Nocardiaceae; genus Nocardia; species Nocardia higoensis. The sequence goes on from NZ_JADLQN010000009.1 coordinate 11,013, forward strand.
AGGCCAGAATCACCGACGCCGCGGGCAAGCTGATCGCCCACGGCTCCACCACGATCATGGTGCTGCAGCCGCAGAAGTGAGTGATTGCGACAGTGGCCCCGCGGTGCGAATTCCCCTGCCGCGGGGCCACTGTCGTCACCGGGTCAGGTCAGGGCGCGGCATTGCGTGATGAACCGCATGAGCTCGTCGAGCCGGTCGGAACGAGCGTCCACGGCACGATCGAGCACCTTTACCAGGTGTTCGTAGGCTCGGGTGTGGTCGTAGGAGGCCACGTCCGCGATCTGCAACGCCCACCGCCAGTAGCCGCGCATGGTGTCGGCCAACGGCATCCGGAAGTCGGCGATCACATCGCGGATCGGTTCGGTCGTCGCATCGCCCTGCACCCGCAGGTAGCGGCCGACCACGTCGGCCATGAAGCTGAAATGGCGTGCCTCGTCGCGGGCCAGCCGCCCGAGCAGCGCCGCCAGCACCGGATCGCCGACGACATCGCGCAGCTGCTGGTAATACATCTGGGTCGCCTTCTCCTGCACGAGCGCGTAGGCGAAGAACTGCACCGGATGGTCGTAGGGCAGATCGAACGGCTTGCGGCCCTCCACCGCCAGTTCGGTGCGTAGCGCGCCGCGGTCGGCGATGCCGGCGGCGTCCTGGTATCGGGCCAGCGCGTGGGCGTGGGTGTCCTCCTCCAGCGCCCAGCGGACGGTGAAGTGGTACAGCTCGCGATTGTGGACGAAGCTCGCGTGATCGACGCTGTCGTCCACCGGGAAGTACCGGTGGTAGACGCCGAAGTAACCCGGCAGGTGATCTTCGATCAGGGTGACGAACCGCACCGCCGAACGCTGGCCCTCGGTGAGCCGGTCCGCATCGGCGCGCGGCCAGTCGAAGGCGGTCTCCACATCCCAGGAGCGGGCGGCGGGCGAGGCGGCCAGGAAGCCGTCGACCGCCGCCGCCATCTCCTCGACGGGGATCAGTGCGGACGCGATGTCGCTCACCTTCTTCATCGGACGGCTCTCCTCATCGGGCGTTGCGGCAGGTCAGCGCGTAGTGCTTGGTGGTGTAACCCCATCCGGCGTTGGCGATCTCCAGGTAGTGCCGCAGCCGGTCGGCCAGCCCGGGGCTGTGCCCGTCGATGCGGGCGGCCGCGGAGTCCACGTTGGCGATCCAGTCGTCGATGGTGCGGCGGTAGTGCTCGGTGAGGTCGTCCACCGCGATGATCGAGAATCCGGCGTTCTCGGCGGCGGTCACCAGCTCCGACAGCGGGCGCAGCTCGCCCCAGCCGAAGATGTCCTCGCGCACGAACTCGGTGCCCGCCCGGCCGTCGAACGCGGTGCGCGCGGCGGCGTGCCGGAAGCAGCTCTCGGAGACATACAGCGTGCCGCGCCTGCGCAGCACCGCGCGCGCCTTGCCGAAGACCGCGTCGAGATCGGGCATGTGCACGATGGAGCCCAGCAGGGTGACCGCGTCGACGCTGCGCGGGGGCAGGTCCATCCGTTCGAAGTGCCCGACCTCGGTGCGGACCCGTTCGGCGACGCCGCGGGCCCTGGCCTGCGCGGCGATGTACTCGTGCTGGCGCGGGGCCGGGCTGACCCCGGTGGCGAGGCAACCGAACTCCTCGGCCATGAACAGGATCAGCGACCCCCAGCCGCAGCCGACGTCGAGCAGGCGTTCGCCGCCGCGTAGCCCGAGCCGTCGCGCGACGAACCGCAGTTTGCGCCGCTGTGCCTGCTCGAGGGTGTCGGCGGGCGACTCGTAGAGCGCGGAACTGTATTTGCGCAGGGGATCGAGGAATTCGCCGAAGATCTCCGGGTCGAGGTCGTAGTGCTGGTTGGTGTCGGCGGTGACGCTCACGCGGCGGCCTCACGCAGTGCGCGGTCGACCACGGTCACCACGTCCTCGAGGCTGGACAGGCCGAAGACGTCCTGGTCCTCGAGTTCGATGTCGTAGGCGCGTTCGATCTTGGCGACCATGCGCAGCACGCGCACCGAATCGACCCCGGCCATGCCGCGCAGGTCGGTCTCGGGCCGCAGCTCGGTGGCGGGGATGCCGGTCTCGGCGAGGGCGATCTCGGTGACGGTCCGCAGGATGTCGGCGGTGTCGGTCATGACGGAACTCCGTTCGTGGCGGTGGGATTCGTGGCAGGGGAATGCGCGGCAGGGGAATGCGCGGCAGGGGGATGTGGGGCGGTGGGATCGGGCGCGGTGTGATCGCCGGTCGCGAGTGCGTGGGCGAGGGCGGCGATCTCGTCGTCGTCGAGCGTGAGGTGACGGCGCGCGTCCTCCAGGGCGAACGGCTGATAGGTGGCGGTGGAGGTGGCGCAGACCGCGCCGTCGGCCGCGCGGATCTCCGCGCGGGCCCGCAGCGGCTGCCCGGGCGGGCTGGGCTCGAGGGCGGCGACGCAGTGGTAGTCCCGGGCGATCAGCAGCGGCGTGAGGAAGCGGGTGCGCTGGGTGACGGTGAAGGCGGGACGGTGCCGGGTGAGCACGATCAGGTTGCCCATCAGTTCGTCGCAGATCACCCCGGTCAGCCCGCCGTGCACGACGCCGGGGTAGGACTCGAACGACCGGTCCAGCCGGAAGTCCGCGCGCAGTCCGTCCGGGTGCGGGGTGAAGGTCAGCCGCAGCCCGGCGGCATTGTGCGGGGAGCAGCCGAAGCAGTGGTAGTCCGGGATGACCGACCACGGCACCGCGACGGGTTCACCGGTCGTCATGGTCAGGCCAGGGCGTCGGCGAGGGCGCGGCGCACGCGCGCGTTGCTGGACAGGTCGAGACCGGTCATGCCCGCGAAGGTGCGACGGACCTTGTCGTGCAGTGCGTCCAGCTCGCCGTCGGCGGCCACCTGCTCGAGGAACAGGTCGAAGCCGGTGTCGATCGTCGCGTGATCGCCGCCCTCGCTGATGCCCGCCTTGAAGGTGCTCACCGGATGCTTGATCGTGGCTTCGGAGCTGTACACGTAGAGCGTCTCCAGCACCGAGGGCAGTTCGTCGGGCCTGCGCTTCAACCGCTCGGTGGCGTAGTGGATGAACTCGCGCGCGTGCCCGGCCTCGTCGCGACTGGCTTTGAGCAGCAGGTTCTTCAGCACCGGCTCCTGCACCCAGGCGGCGACCGCACGGTAGACGTGGTTCACGGTCAGCTCGGAGATGATGTTGGTGGCCAGCGTGGCCGAGGGCGTGGTGCCCGGCGCATAGGGTGCGCGCATCGCGCTGACGGCGTCCTGGTCGACGCGGTGTCCGACCGCGCTCAGCCAGGCGCGGAAGGCGTAGTGGTGCTGCACTTCCTGGAAGCCCCACACCACGGCGAAGGCGGAGAAGTCGTAGTCGTCGACGAACTCGTCGAGAAAGCCGTGCACGGCCGCGATGACATTGGATTCGCCCATCGCCGCGCTCTCGGCCAGCGTGATGTACTCCGGACGCACCAGTGAGGTGTCCACCGCGTCGAGGTCGAGATCGGCCAGCCGCCAATGCAGGCGCTCGTAATGGCGGAAGACGTCGTAGCTGTGCACGGGTGGCTCCATTCCTGAGTGCGAGAATTGCTGCGGTGCGGGGTGGGCAAGGTGCGAGGTGGGCAAGGTCAGCGCTGCCGTGCGAGGAGTTGCCCGGCGGACAGGCGCTGGAGCTTGCCGCTGCTGGTGCGGGGGATGGTGCGCGGGGCGACGAGGTGCACCTCGACGGCGGCCAGGCCCAGTTCGGCGGCGATATGCCCGCGCACACGTTCGGCGAACGCGTCCGCGGCGGCGCCCTCGAGTTCGGTCTCGGCGATCAGCGCGATGACGTCGGCGCCCTCCGGATTCGCCGCGGCGGTGCATCTGCCCTGGTAGAGGCCGTCGAGTTCGCGCACCGCGTGCTCGACGTCGTGGGCGTAGTAGTTGACCCCGCGGACGGTGATCATCTCCTTGCGACGGCCGGTGACGAACAGTTCCCCATCGCGCAGATAGCCCAGGTCCCCGGTGCGCAACCAGCCGTCGGAGAACTCCGCGGCCGTGCCCGCCGGATCGCCGCCGAGATACCCGGCGGTCACCGACGGACCCTGGATCAGGATCTCCCCGACGCCGCCCCCGGGCCGGTCCCGGCCGTCGAGATCGACCACGCGCACGCGCAACCCGGCCACCGGGCCGCCGACCCCGGCGACGGCGCGCGCACCCGGCTCCTCCGCCGGGATCGGCAGCGCCACAGCGTCATCCGCGAGCCGGGCGCGGTCGACCCATTCGAACCGCGGCCCCCGGCGCAGCGGCGGGAACGTCACCGCCAAGGTCGCCTCGGCCATCCCGTAGACGCCGAACATCGACGACCGATCGAACCCGGCGGGGGCGAACCGCGCGCAGAAGGCGGTGACCACCTCGTGCGAGATCGGCTCGGAGCCGTTGAAGGCGATGCGCCAGCGCCGCAGGTCGTAGTCGCCGACCTGTTCCGGCGGCACCGCGGCCAGCAGGGCCTCGTAGCCGAAGTTCGGCATCGCGGTGATCGTGGACCCACTCGCGGCGAACTCGGCCAGCCAGCGCGCGGGGTCCTTGACGAAGGCGAGCGGCGACCACACATGCGCGGGGATGCCGCGCAGGATCGCCGACAGCGTGCCGAACAGGCCCATGTCGTGGAACAGCGGCAGCCAGAACCCGCCGCGGTCGGTGTGGTCGAGCGCGATGCCGGTGCGGATCGCGGCCAAGCCGGCGAGCACGTTGCGGTGGGTCAGCCGCACGCCTTTCGGGGTGCCGGTGCTGCCGGAGGTGAACTGCACGACGGCCAGGTCGTCGGCGCCGATGGGGGGCAACGGCGTGTCGGATCCGCGGTCGGTGTCGACCGATGCCGCGGTGTCGAGCACAGTGACCTCTCGCCCGGCGACCTGCCCGGCGCCGGTCCCCAGCAGCGCGGCGGCGCCGGCGAATCGGTGCGATACCAGCACGGTGCGCATCCGGGCCGCCGCGGTGATCGCGGCGAGCCGGCGCGGGAACGCCTCCTGTTGGCGTGCCCCCGCCGGCAGCGGCAGGGGAGTCGCCGCGCCGCCCGCCGCGGTGACCGCGAACAGCGCGACGAGGAATTCCGGCGCGTTCGGGCACAGGATTCCCACCGGTTCACCGCGCCGCACCCCGTGCCGGACCAGCGTCGCCGCCATGACCAGAGATTGGCGGTGCAATTCGGCGTAGTTCACCGTTTCCGACACCGACCAGAATGTCGCGGGGACGTCGGGGCAGGTGTTCGCGATGTCGGCCAGCCGGCCCGGCAGAGTTTCGGCGGTCTGCGCAGAATCCATGTCGGCCACGACAACAGCGCATGGTGACATCGCGCTGAATTCGCTGTGAACCGGCGACGGTGATAATCACTGCCGATCACCCAATCGAATTGAGCCGTATCGTATTTCAGCTATTGCGCGATAGAAGCGGGCGATGAGCGTGCCCCGCGGGATCGGCAGGCGGCACGATCGGCACGGAATAAAGCGTTCCCCCTTCAGGAGTTGCCGGTGAATTCCGACCGATCCGCCGCACGGGAATCGTCGTCCGGTGAATTCACGAACGCGCCGGGCCGCGCCGTCGTTCTCGGCGCCGGCATCGCCGGACTGCTGGCCGCCCGGGTGCTTTCCGAGCATTTCGCCGATGTCCTTCTCGTCGAACGCGATCCGCTCGATACCGAGGGGCCGCGGCGCGGCGTGCCGCAGGGCAGGCACCTGCACGGGCTGCTCGATCGCGGCCGCACGATCCTCGAGCAGCTGTATCCGGGGTTCACCTCCGAGGCGACCGAGCTCGGCGCGGGCACCGCCGAGGCTTTGGTGGGCACCCGGTGGTATCTGGGCGGCCTGCGCGCGGCGCCGACCGCGACCGGTCTCACCTCGCTGATGGCGACCCGGCCGCTGCTGGAGGCGGTGATCCGCCGCCGCACCCTGGCGACACCGGGCATCCGCTGGTGCGCCGGCGCCGCACACGGCCTCCTCGGCGACGCCGACGAGGTGCGCGCCGTGCTGCTGTCCGGCGATTCCGGCGTCCGGCCCGAAGCCGCTGAGCTGATCGTCGACGCGACCGGTCGCGGGTCCCGCGCACCGGAATGGCTCATCGCGCTGGGGGCGTGCGCGCCGGCAGAGGAACGGCTCGAGGTCGGTCTCGGGTATGCCTCCACCCTGATACCGCACGTCGAGGGCCGGCTGGACGGGCATCGTTCGGTCATCATCTCCACCGGAGCCGATGGACGCGGCGGCGGCGCGATCCGGGTCGAGGGCGACCGCTGGCACGTCACGCTGGCCGGGATGCTCGGCGATCACCCGCCGACCGATCCCGCCGGATTCGCGGCTTTCGCGGCCACCCTCGCCGCGCCGGATATCCACGGGCTGATCGCCGCGGCCGAGTCCGCCGGACATCGCAGCGGCACCGCCCAGCGACAGCGTGCGATCGTGCCGCACAAGTTCCGTTCGCCGGTGCGCCGCCGTTTCGACCGGCTGAAGTCCGTGCCGCGCGGTTTCGTCGTCCTCGGCGATGCCTTGTGCAGCTTCAATCCGCTCTACGCGCAGGGCATGACCGTCGCCGCGCAGCAGGCGATCGTCCTGCGCGACTGCCTCGCCGCGGGTGGGCGCGCGGACCTGCCTGCCCGGTTCTACTCCGCCGCGAGCGATGTCGTGGACGTCGCGTGGCGGCTCTCCGCCGGGTCGGACCTGGCGAACCCGGCCGTGCCGGGACCGCGCGGCCTGCGCATCCGGCTCACCAATGCCTATGTGGCGCGGGCACATCGGGCCGCGCACGTCGACCCGGTGGTGTCGCGCACCTTTCTGCGGGTCGCCAACCTGGTGGAACCGCCGACCGCGCTGCTGCGACCCGATCTCGCCCGGCGCATCCTGTGGCGCCGCGACCACCGCATCGGCCGGGTGGCCGAGCCACCCGCCGTCGCCGACCCGACCGGCTGAGCGGCCGCTCTCGCCGGACAGCCGCCGAACCGAAACCATCCCACCCCCAACGAACTCCGACCGGAGGGACCACTCGACATGGACTCGACTATCGCGAGCACGGTTGTCGCGGAACAGGATTCCGCGATCCAGACCGCCATCGCCCACGTGTTCGGACCGGACGGGCGGCCGGACCCCTACTCCGCGGCCCGCGTCCTGCGGGAAGCGGGGCCGTTGCACCAGACGCCGCTGGGCCACTACCTGCTGACCCGCTACGACGACTGCGCGGCCGTGCTCTCGACCACCGCGTGGAGCCACGCGGAGGAAGCGGCGATGATGCATCCGACCGTCTCGCCGGAGGACGCCCCCGAAGAGCTGCCCACCTCGTTCCTGTGGATGGAGCCGCCGGACCACACCCGGCTGCGCAACCTGGTGACCAAGGGGTTCACCCCGCGCATGGTGACCCGGCTGCGGCCGCGCATCGAGGAACTGACCGAGCAGCTCGTCGACGACGCCCTCGCGGCGGGCGAGTTCGACCTGATCGAGAAGATCGCCTACCCGCTGCCGCTGATCATCGCCTGCGAGCTGATCGGCGTGCCGTCGGAGGCCTACGAGCAGGTGCACCGGTGGTCGCAGGATCTCGCCCGCGGATTCGACCACGACTACACCCTGCCGGAGGAGGCGCTGCGCGCCCGCAGCGCGGGTTCGCGTGGATTCATGGCCTACTTCCGCGAACTGCTCGACGCGCGCCGCCGGGAACCGGCCGACGACCTGCTCAGCGTGCTCTCCCAGGTCGAGGACCGCGGCGATGTGCTGACCGAGCAGGAATTGCTGGCGACCTGCATCACCACCTTCGTCGCCGGACACGAGACCACCGCCAACCTGATCGGGACCGGAATGTTGCAGCTGATGCGCAATCCGGATCAGATCGCGGCCCTGCGGGCCCGCCCCGAATTGACCGCGTCCGCCCCCGACGAGCTGTTGCGGATGGAACCGTCGGTGCAGATGACCACTCGCGCCGCCACCAGGCCGATCACCGTCGCCGGCCGGGAATTCGAGCCGGGCGAGGGCGTGGTGGTGCTGATCAACTCGGCCAATCGCGACGACGACGCCTTCCCCGACTCCGACCGGCTCGACGTGTCGCGGTACTCCGATCCGCACGCACCCGCCAAGAAGCATCTGGGCTTCAGCCTCGGCATCCACTACTGCCTCGGCGCGCCCCTGGCGCTGCTGGAGATGGAGGTGCTGCTCGATGTGCTGCTACGCAAGGTGAAGGACATCGAACCCCTCACCGAGACACCGCTGTACAAGCCGAACGTCGTCATCCGTGGCCTGGAGGCGTTGCCTACCCGGTTCACACCCGCCTGAGCCGCTGGGTATCAGCAGTTCTCCAGTGAAGGGAGCCGTCATGTCCGATGCCGACATCGAGCGGGCAGTACCGGAATCCGAGGCGCAGCGGCCGGCCCGGCGCGCCGCCCCACGCAAGCTCGCGGTGGACAGTCCGTACCTGCATCGCCTGCAACGCCGCCACTTCCTGCTGTTCGACGTGCTGCCGATCTTCGGCACCGCGGCCGCGATCGCCTTCGCCTGGGTCCACCCGGTCGGGGTCACCGAGATCGCGCTGCTGGTCGGCGGCTGGATGGCGACGGGCCTGGCGATCACGGTGGGTTATCACCGCTTGTTCACCCACCGCACGTTCAAGGCCGCGCCGCCGGTGGTCGCCACGCTCGCCGTGATCGGTTCCATGGCGGGCCAGGGCGGCGTCCTGTCCTGGGTCGCCATCCATCGCCGTCACCACGAGTGCAGCGATCAGGAGGGCGATCCGCATTCGCCGAATCTCTCCGGCGACGGCTTCCTCGGGCGGGTGCGCGGACTGGCGCACTCGCACTTCCTGTGGATGCGCCGCCACGAATACCCCAACATCGTCCACTACGCGCCGGACCTGCTCAAAGATCGCATGCTGGTGCGCATCTCCCGGCGCTACCACTGGTGGGTGGCACTCGGCATGGCGATTCCCGCGCTCATCGGCGCGCTGGTGTACCAGAGCTGGACCGGGGCGGTCAGTGGGCTGCTGTGGGGCGGACTGGTGCGGATGTTCGTGCTCGAGCACATCGTGTGGGCGATCAACTCGTTCCTGCACATGTTCGGCACCCGGCCCTACCGGGCTCGTGGCAACAGCCGCAACGGCGGGATCTTCGCCCTGATCTCGTTCGGCGAGTCCTGGCACAACAACCACCACGCCTTCCCGGACTCGCCGTCGTTCGGCCTCGACTGGTACCGCCTCGACCCCGGGTACTGGCTGATCCGCCTGCTCGCACTTACCGGCCTGGCCTGGGACGTGCAGGTACCCAACCGCGAACGCCTGGCCGCCAAACGAATTCGACCCGCCCAGCCCGCGTTGTGACAGCGCGGCCGTCGCCGGTGTGGCGACGATCCGAGAAAGGACGACTCACCATGAACGACAGAACCGAGATCCTGCGATGGTGCCGGGGATACCTCGGCGACGCGCTCGGCGTCGACCCGGAAAGCATCGACCCCACAGCGGATTTCGATCGGCTGGGCGTGGACTCCGTGGTGGCCGTCGCGTTGCTGATGGAGATCGAGCAGCGCTACGGCGTGGATATCCCGCCGGAGGAACTGTTCGCCGAGCCCACCCTGGACGCCGTCATCGAATATGTGACCGGCCGGTCCGAGCAGGTCGCGTGAGCGGCGCCGCCCCGGCCGACGGGTCGCGCGCGGTGGCGGCCGACACTGCGCGCGCGGCCGACACTCTCCGCGCGGCCGCGGCCGCGACGGCGGTCCGGCATCACTACGACGTCGGCAACGACTTCTACCGGCTCTGGCTGGATCCGTCGCTGACCTACTCGTGCGCCATGCCCGCGCACGCGGACGACACTCTGGAGATCGCGCAGGACCGCAAGCTGCGGTACCACCTCGATGCCGTGCGAGCCGACCGTGCCAGGGACGTGCTCGACATCGGCTGCGGCTGGGGCGGGCTGCTGCGGCGGACCTCCGGGCTCGGCGTGCCGCGCAGCGTGGGCCTCACCCTCAGCGAGGAGCAGGCCGCCCACGTACGCGGGCTCGACCTGCCGGGGGTGTCGGTCGAGGTGCGCGACTGGCTGCACTACGAGACCGACAGCCGCTTCGACGGCATCGTCTCGATCGGCGCCTTCGAGCATTTCGCCACTCCCGAGGACTCCAGCGCCGACAAGATCGCGGTCTATCGCCGGTTCTTCGGCCGCTGCCGGGACTGGCTGCACGACGACGGCACATTGTCGGTGCAGACCATCGCCTACGGGAACATGTCCCCGCAGCACGCCAGCGGCTTCATCCAGCGCGAGGTGTTCCCGAACGCCGACCTGCCCACCCTGGCCGAGATCACCGCCGCCGCCGATGGCTTGTTCGAGGTGCGCACGGTGCGCAACGACCGGCTCGACTACGCGTGGACGTGCGAGCAGTGGGCCCGTCGGCTGCGCGCGCGTCGCGACGAGGCCGTAGCGCTGGTCGGCCCGGAGGTCACCGAACGGTACGAGCGCTACCTGAAGCTGTCGGCTCTCGGCTTCCGGATGGGCAAGATCTGCCTGCTGCGGATCGTGCTGCACCCCTACCGCGACGGCTATTTCGTCGGGCGGCGGGACCTGTGACGGGTCCGGCGCCGGGAGCGTTGGCGCGCTTCAACCCCTTCACCGACGACTTCCGCGACGACCCGTATCCGATGTACCGGAGCCTGCGGGCGGGCGCGCCGGTGCACCGGACGATGGGCATGTGGGTACTCACCCGGCACGCCGACGTGCGAACGGTGCTGCGGGACCGTGGTTTCGCGGTCGACGTGATCCCCGAGATGCTGCGGCGGCAGGCGCAGCGGCTGGGAGTGCCCGATATCGACCGCATCGACCGCCTGGGTCGGACGTCGCTGGTGTTCACCGGCAACCCCGAGCACGCCCGCCTGCGCGCACTGGTCAATCCCGTGTTCACCGCCTCGGCTGTCGCCCGCCTGCGTCCGCGGATCGTCGCGGTCGCCGAAGAATTGACCGAGCAGACCTGGCGCGACGGCGGAGGCGATCTCGTCACCGACTTCGCCGCCGTGCTGCCGGTGCGGGTGCTCGCCGACTGGCTCGGCCTGCCACCCGGCCTGCGCGGTCACCTCGCGGGCTGGACCCACGACATCCGGTTCCTGCTCGAACCCGGTCTGATGACGGCCGCGGATTTCGAGCGGGTGCGCTCGGTGGTCGACGAGTTCACCGCGGCGCTGGGCGAGGTCGTCGCACAGCGTCGCGCCCGGCCGGGGGACGACCTCGTCAGCCGGTTGCTCGCCGCCCGGATCGGTGGCGGCGATCGGCTCAGCGAGGAGGAACTGGCGTGCGTGGGCATCATGTGCTTCGTCGCGGGCGTGGAGACCACCAAGTCGTTGATCGGCAACGCCGTCCTCGCACTGACCACGCATCCGGCGGAACAGGAGCGGCTGCGCGCCCGGCCGGACCTGCTCACCTCCGCGGTGTCGGAGGTACTGCGCTACGACAGTCCGCTGCAGCACACCAAGCGCCGGGCGACCCGTGACACCGTGCTGGGGGATCAGCTGATCCGGTCCGGTGATCAGGTGCTGCTGTGTCTGGGCGCGGCGAACCGGGATCCCGCGGCGTTTCCCGATCCCGACACCTTCGACATCACCCGTGACACCGCGGGTCAGCTGGCCTTCGGCCACGGATTGCACGGCTGCCTCGGCGCGCCGCTGGCGCAGATGCAGGCCGAGATCGCCCTCGGGTGCCTGTTCGGCCGCCCCGAGCGGCTCGTCGCGGCCACCGGCCGGCCGCAATGGCAGGACCACAGCTTCATCGTCCGCGGACTGCGGAACTTCCCCGTCATCGTCGAAAGTCGTTGAACGGCACCATGAACGGAAACACATCCGCCTCGCCCGAGAGGAAGGCATCATGTCGGGTATCGAGCTGTTCCCCGAGATCCTGCGGCGTCGCGCCGCCACCCGGCCCACCGGCACGGCCTATGTGTTTCTCGATGACCACGGCGCCGAGGTGGCCGTGCTCACCTACGCCGAGCTGGAGCGCCGGGTTCGCGCTGTCGCCGGGCGACTGGCCGGCGCCGCGGCGCCGGGCGACCGGGCGTTACTGGTCTTCCCGCCCGGCCTGGACTTCATCGTCGCGTTCTTCGCCTGCCTGTCCGCCGGGGTGATCGCGGTGCCGGTGATCGGGCCGCGCCGGGGCAGGCCGCATCACGCGACCCTCGGCATCGTCGCGGACTGCGACCCCGCGGTCGTGCTCACCGTGGCCGGGCTCACCGACGCGGACCTGCCGTCCGCGGGCGCCCTGGAACGGATCGCGGTCGACGAGATCGACCCGCGTGCCGAGGGGATCGGCCGACGGCCGGGTGATCCCGACGCGATCGCGTTCCTGCAGTACACTTCCGGGTCGACCGGGTCACCCAAAGGTGTGCTGGTGACCCATCGCAACCTGATCTCGAACCAGGAGATGATCCGGCGCGCGTTCGGTCACGACGAGTCCTCGACGTTCGTCGCCTGGGCACCGCACTACCACGACCAGGGATTGATCGGGAATATCCTGCAACCGCTGTACCTCGGCTCGACCAGTGTGCTGATGGCGCCGGTGAGCTTCATCCGCCGCCCGCTGCTGTGGCTCGAGGCGATCTCGCGCTACCGCGCGCACACCAGCGGCGGTCCCAATTTCGCCTTCGACGCCTGCGTCGCGCACGCCGCGCGCGGCGATGTCCCTGACCTGGATCTGAGCAGCTGGGCAGTGGCGTTCAACGGTGCCGAGCCGATCCGCGCCGAGACACTGCGGCGGTTCACCGAGACGTTCGCTGCCTACGGTTTCCATGAGCGCGCGCTGTATCCCTGCTACGGACTCGCCGAGGCGACACTGCTGGTCAGCGGCAGCGGCAAGGGCAGGGGACCGCGTCGGTTCGAGGCCGACGGCGCCGAGTTGGGAAGGGGCAGGCTGGTTTCGGCGCAGCCGGGGCGCGGCGCCACCACCCTGACCGGCTCGGGCGCCCCCGCGCCCGGCGTCGAGGTACTCGTCGTCGATCCGGTGACCGGCCACCCCTGCGCGCCGGACCGCATCGGCGAGATCTGGGTGGCGGGTGCGCATGTGGCGGAGGGCTATTGGCGCAATCCGGAGGCCACGGCGGCGGTGTTCGGCGCCCGACCGGATACCGGCCGTCGCTGTCACGAGGACGGCCGCGGCTTCGGTGGGAACGGCGTCGGTGGAAACGGCGGGTTCCTGCGGACCGGTGATCTGGGGCAGATCGTGGACGGCGAACTGTTCGTCACCGGCCGGTCCAAGGATCTGATCGTCGTACGCGGTCGCAACCACTATCCGCACGATCTGGAACACACCGCGCAGGCCGCGCACCCGGCGGCCCGCGCGGGCGGTGGCGCCGCGTTCGCCGTCGCGGGGCCCGACGGTGAACAGTTGGTGATCGTGCAGGAGATCGACCGCGCCCACCCGTGGTCGGCCGCCGCGAGCGCGGAGATCACCGCGGCGATCCGCGCAGCGGTGGTGCGCGACCACGACCTCGCGCCCCGCCGGATCGTGCTGACGGTGGCGGGAGCCCTGCCGAAGACCAGCAGCGGCAAGATCATGCGTGGTGCGGCGCGTGCGCGCCATCTCGATGCCGGGTTCCCCCCGTGGATACCGGCGGCGGCGCCCGCCGTGCCGACCGGAGGCTGACCCGATGGCGTTGTGGGCCCGCATTGTCCAACCCTTCACCTGGAATGCAGTGCGACCGCCGCGACGTCGCCTGGAATTCAGCCGCGCGTCACCATTCCGGCGACCAGGACGCTGTGCGGGTTTCATCGGCGGTTACCTCCCGCCACTAGCGTTGCCCCTACCTTGAATGAAGGAGCAGGCGCAATGGAGTTCCGTCATCTGGTTTCGTTCATCACGATCGCCGAAGAACTACACTTCGGCCGCGCGGCGCAGCGCTTGCATCTCACCCAGCCGAGCCTCAGCGCCCAGCTGCAGAAGCTGGAGAAATCACTGGGCGTCCAGCTGGTCGCCCGGAACTCCCACGAAGTCAAGCTGACTCCCGCGGGACGGGAGTTCGAGGCGCAGGCCAGGTTGGTCGTCGCCCAGCTGGACCGGGCCGCGGAAGCGGCCAAGGCCACCGCGGCGGGGCGGTCGGGAACCCTCGACATCGGCTACAACCTGCCGGCGAGCAGACATGTGCTGCCCGCCGCGCTGACGCGCATGACCGAGCGACATCCCGACATCGAGATATCGCTGTGGGAGAAGCGGACCGGCCCACAGCTGGCCGCCCTCGCCGACGGCACACTCGATCTGGCCCTGGTCTACGGGCATCCGAGCTCGCCGGCGTTCCGGTATCGGCGGCTGCTGCACCGGGTTCCGCTGGTGGCGGTGGTCGGGCGCAGGCATCGCTGGGCCGAGCGCCCCGGGGTGCCCTTCGCCGAGCTCGCCGGTCAGAACTGCGTGCTCTTCGCGCGGGACCAGTGTCCGGCGATGTACGACGCCATCTTCCGGGCCGCCGCGGAGACCGAGATCTCGCTGGCGATCACCCACACCGCCGACGATCCCGGCGCCACGGCCCACATCGTGTCGGTGCGGCCGCTGGTCGGCTTCGCCTCGCTGCCGCGGGCGATATCGATGGGCATGGGCGCGCCCGGCAACAGCTCGGTGGCGGTGAAATTGCTCGACCCTGTGCCCACTCTCGATTTGTACGCGGTGTGGCGGGCGGACGACAGGAATCCGGCCGTGGAAATGTTGCTGGAATGTCTGGAATTCTCGGATACGGCGCACGTCGATACTGCCTCCGCGGTCCCGACACGTGCCGCTGGATAGGCGATGACATTCGCGCGGTAGAAATCGCGATCGCGTCCGGCGGTCGCCGAACCGGCCCCGCAGAATTTACACCGTGAACACTGTTTCCGTGGCCGAAAATGGTTTCGATATAGCGGATGCCGAGGGTTTGTACTCGGTGGTGTCGGGCGCCGCGCAGCGCCACCCGACGCGTCTGTCGCTGTGTGGCGCCGATGGCACGCAGCTCGATTGCCTGCAGGTCGACCGCCGGGTGCGGGCGCTGGCCTCCGCGCTGCTGGACCGGGGAGTGCACGCGGGCGACCGGGTAGCCGTGCTGGGCCGCACCAGCCTGGAGTGGGCGTTGCTGGACTGCGCGGTGCTCGCGCTCGGCGCCGTGGTGGTGCCGGTGTACCCGACGTCCTCGCCGGCCCAGATCGCCCACATCCTCGCCGACAGCGGCAGCGCGCACTTCGCCGCCGAGACCGGCGAGGACGCCGACCGGCTGCGGGCCGCGGGCGCGCGGCAGGCGTGGACCTTCCCGCAGGTGGCCGAATGGTCGCTGGACGCGGAAAGCCCCGAGCTGGACCGAGTGATCGCGGCGGTGCGGGCCGACGACCCCGCGATGATCGTCTACACCAGCGGCACCACCGGGGTGTCGAAGGGATGCGTGATCACCCACCGCAACATGTTCGTCTCCTCCGCCAACACCGTGCACCGCACCGGCGACCTGTTCGACGGGACGACGGTGCTCGCGCTGCCGCTGGCGCACGTGTTCGGTCAGACGATCCTGTTCGCCTGCCTGTTCGGCGGCAGCCGCACCCACCTGCTGCCCGCCATCCCGGATCTGGTGCCCGCCCTGCCCGCGTTGCGCCCCACCTTCCTCGCGATGATCCCCTACGGGCTGGAGAAGATCCGCAAGTACTGCCGCACCAAGCTTTCCGACGCCGGGGAAGAGGACGCCGCGGTGGCGCGCGGGCTCGAGCTGCTGCGCGCCGGGCAGGTGCCCGAACCGGTGTCGCACCCGGTCTCCGACGCGCTCGGCGGCCGGCTGCGCGGCGTGATCTCCGGCGGCGCGTCGCTGGACGAATCGACCATCGGCTTCTACGCCGGATTCGGCGTGCTGCTGCTCAACTGCTACGGCCTGACCGAGGCGGCCACCGCGGTGACCGTGAACGCGGTGCAGACGCACCGGCTGGGCACCGTGGGCAGGCCGATTCCCGGCACCGAGGTCGCCGTCGCCGAGGACGGCGAGGTACTGGTCCGCGGGCCGCACGTCTCGCCCGGCTACTGGGGCGCGGCCGCGGACGTGCCGATGGCCGACGCCGAAGGCTGGCTGCGGACCGGCGATCTCGGCGAACTCGACGCCGACGGGTACCTGCGCATCACCGGCCGCAAGAAGGAGATCCTGGTGACCTCCGGCGGCAAGAACGTCGCGCCCGCCCCGCTCGAGGACCGGATCCGGCTGCACCCGTTGGTCAGCAACTGCATGGTCGTCGGCGACGGCCGCGACTTCGTGACCGCGCTGGTCACCCTCGACGCCGACCAGGTGCGCCGCCGCCGCGCCGCCGACCCGGACCTGGACCTCGACGCCGAGATCGCCGTCGCGATCGAGACGGCGAACGCGCTGGTCTCCCGCGCGGAATCGGTGCGCGCATTCCGGATCGTCGACGGTGATTTCACCGTCGAAGACGGTCTGATCACCTCGTCGCGGAAATTGCGCCGCGCCGCGATAGAAAAGGTTTACGCGGACGACATCTCCGCCCTTTATGCCTCGCGCACTGTCGCGCGATAACTGATTTCGATCGGCCGATGAACGACCCCTGCCGGGGTGGTTCGGACCGTTTCGCGCTCGCAGACTCGAATTCGAAGTTTCTTCTCCCGGAAAGTGATGCGAACATGTACGACGTCATCGTTGTCGGTACCCGGGTGGCCGGTGCGCCGCTCGCCATGCTGCTCGCCAGGAAGGGGTACCGGGTCCTGGCCGTCGACCGGGCCACCTTCCCCAGCGACACCCCCTCGACCCATTACCTGCATCAGGCCGGGCTCGGCTTCCTGAAGTCCTGGGGGCTGCTGGATCGTGTCGTCGCGACCGGGTGCCCTCCTATCCGGCACCTGAACTTCTCCTACACCGACATCGACATCAGGGGCTTCGCCAACCCGTCGGCCGACGGCATCGACGCCGTGTACTGCCCGCGTCGCACGGTGCTGGACGAGGTGCTGGTCGAGGCTGCCGGTGAGGCGGGCGCCGAGATGATCCAGGGCTTCACGGTGACCGAACTCGTCTTCGACGGCGACCGGGTGGCAGGCATTCGCGGCAGCGTCGCCGGTGGCCCCGAGCAGGAGTTCCGCGCGCGCCTGGTGGTCGGCGCCGACGGCGCGAACTCCGTGGTGGCCAAAGCCGTCGGCGCGCAGACCTACGAGGGCTCGCCCGGGTCGTGCTTCATCTACTACTCCTACTACGAGGGCGTGGACTGGGGGATGCAGCACCGCACCGGATTCGGCGAGCAGCAGTTCGCCGGCTGGCCCACCAACGACGGCCTGACCCTGGTGGCGGTCATGCGCAAGCGCGACCGGTTCCGCGCGTTCCGCGCCGACCCCGACGCGGGGGTGCAGGAGGTCGTCGAGCAGATCGACCCGGAGCTCGGCACGCTGCTGCGGGAGAAGGGCACTCGGGTCGAGCCGTTCCGGCCGATGCTGTACCCGGACAACTACCGTCGCCAGTCGTTCGGTCCGGGCTGGGCGCTGGTCGGCGACGCCGGCTACCACAAGGACCCGTTCACCGGCTGGGGCATCACCGACGCCTTCAAATACGGTCAGCTGCTGGCCGATCTGGCCGACCAGGGCCTGTCCGGCGACCGCCCGATGGAGGAAGCGCTGGCCGAATACCAGCGTGAGCGCGACGCCCAGAGCGCCAGCACGTTCGAGCTGACCCTGAGCATTTCCGAACTCACCCTGACCCCGTACTACGATTCGGTGTTCCGGGCCACCAGCATGGACCCGGACTACATCAAGAACTTCTTCGGCCTCATCGCGGGCATCTACCCGCCGGACAAGTACTTCGGCGAGCAGGAACTGGCCGAGTTGTACGAGAAGGTGAACTTCCCCGCCGAGGCGCGCCACGTCAGCAAGGACGGGGTGGTCGCGTGACCGCCGCGCTGATCGCCCTCGGCGACAGCTTCGTGGAAGGGCGCGGCGACGCCGCGCCCGGCGGCGGCTACCGCGGCTGGGTGCCGCGCCTGGGCGGACAGCTCGGCCTGCGGCCCGCCGCCGTGCGCAACCTGGGCGAGCACGGGGCGACCACCTCGGCGGTGCTGGAAACCCAGTTGCCGCAGGCGTTCTCGGCGCGCGCCTCGCTCTACGGGGTGGTCGTGGGGGTCAACGACCTGGTCAGCGACTTCCACGCGACCCGGTTCGAGCGCAACCTGCGGACCCTGTTCACCACGCTGCGCGCCACCGGCGCGACGGTGTTCACCGCGAGCTACCCCGACATCCCGGCCCGGCTGCCGGTGCCGCCGGGCATGCGCGCCCTGCTGCGTGAGCGGTTCGCCTTCGCCAACACGGTGCTCGACACCGTCACCGCCGACACCGGCACGCTGCGCCTGGACCTGGCGGGCGATCCCGAGTGGGAGCGCCCCGAGGTCTGGACCGCCGACGGCCTGCACCCCGCCCCCTTCGGCCACCACCTGTTCGCGGTGGCCGCCGCCGACCTCATCGCCGCCCACACCGCGACCATCGTCGCCGCCTGAGACACCCGCTCGGTCCGAGAGGAACGTTCCGTGACAGACGACAGACGCCTGGCCCGCAACCCGATTGCCATCGTCGGCATGTCGGGGCTGCTACCGCACGCGCGCAACCACCGAGAGTACTGGCAGAACATCGTCGACGGCGTCGACTGCACCACCGAGGTCCCGGCCTCGCGCTGGAGCCTGGAGGACTACTACGACCCCGACGCCGCGACACCGGACAAGACCTACTCGCGGCGCGGGGCCTTCCTGCCCGACATCGAGTTCGACCCGCTGGAATTCGGTCTGCCGCCCAACCAGCTCGAGGTCACCAGCACCATGCAGACCCTGAGCCTGGGGGTGGCGCGCGACCTGCTCGCCGACGCGGGCGCGACCGGCTCGTCCTGGTACGACCCGAGCCGCACCGGCGTGGTGCTCGGCACCACCGGACCCGTTCCGCTGATGCATCCGCTGGCCGCGCGGCTGTCCACGCCCGTGCTCGAGGAGGCGGTGCGCTCGGTCGGACTGACCCAGCGCGATGCCGAGGCGATCGCCGCCAAGTACGTCGCGGCGTTCGCGCCGTGGGAGGCCAACTCCTTCCCCGGTCTGCTGTCCAACATCACCGCGGGCCGCATCGCCAACCGCCTCGGCCTCGGCGGCATCAACTGCACCGTCGACGCCGCGTGCGCGGCGTCGCTGGCCGCGCTGCGGACCGCGATCGCCGAACTGCAGGACGGCCGCGCGGACATGATGATCACCGGCGGCGTGGACACCGAGAACACCATCTTCATCTACCTGTGCTTCAGCAAGGTCGGCGCGCTCTCGTCGTCCGGGCAGATCAAGCCGTTCGGCAGCGACGCCGACGGTACCCTGCTCGGCGAGGGCATCACCATGCTCGCGCTGCGCAGACTCGCCGACGCCCGGCGCGACGGCAACCGCGTCTACGCGGTGATCCGCGGCCTGGGCTCCTCCAGCGACGGCCGGGCCAAGAGCATCTACGCCCCGCGCGCGGGCGGGCAGCGCGTCGCCCTGGACCGCGCCTACGCCGACGCCGAGATCTCCCCCGCCGACATCGGCCTCATCGAAGCGCACGCGACCGGCACCCCGGTGGGCGACCGGACCGAGCTCACCGCGTTGAAAGAGCTGCTGTCCGACGCGACGCCCGAACCCCGCTTCGCCGCGCTCGGCAGCGTGAAATCCCAGATCGGGCACACCAAGGGCGCGGCGGGTACCGCCAGTCTGATGAAGCTGGCGTTCGCGCTGCATCAGAAAGTGTTGCCCGGCACCATCAACGTGAGCGCTCCCAACGCCGAGATCGCCCCACCGGACGCGCCCTACTACGTGAACTCACGCACCCGGCCCTGGATCCGCGACCCGCAGCGGCCGGTGCGCCGCGCCGCGGCCTCGGCATTCGGCTTCGGCGGCACCAACTTCCACGTCGTGCTCGAAGAAGCGGATTCCGGACGCGAACATCAGCGGGCGCTGCACCGCACGGCCCGCGCGCACCTGTGGCACGCGCCCGACGTGGCCGGGCTCATCGACGCCGTGCGCAGCGTCGCGCCGGTCGACGGCGGCCCGATCCCCGAGACGCACGCCCGCGTCGGCTTCGTCTCGGTCGACGACGACAACGCCGAGCACCTGCGCTCACTGGCGGTGGACGGACTGGTCCGCGATCCCGACGCCGTCGCCTGGGACCATCCCGAAGGCGTCTACTTCCGCGCCGCGGCGCTGCCCGGCCGCAAGGCGGGCGCGCTGTTCGCCGGGCAGGGCAGCCAGTACGTCGACATGGGTGCCGAGGCCGCGATGGCCCAGCCCGCGGTCGGCGCCGCGTTCGACGCCGCCAACGACGTGTTCGCCGGCGAACCGGTGCGACTGTCCTCGGTGGTGTTCCCGCCGCCCGCCTTCGACGAGGCGACCGCCGCGGAACAGGAAACGGCCCTGCGGCGTACCGAATTCGCCCAGCCGGCCATCGGCGCGCTGTCCGCCGGGCAGTTCGAGGCCCTGCGTGAGCGCGGATTCCGCGCCGAGGGCTACCTCGGGCACAGCTTCGGCGAGCTCACCGCGCTGTGGGCCGCGGGCGCGCTGACCGGCCCCGGCTTCTTCGCCCTGGCCAAGGCGCGCGGCGCGGCGATGGCGCCGCGCGATGGCGTCGAGGCAGGCACCATGGTGGCACTCAACGCCTCCATCGAGGTCGCGCGGGAGATCGTCGAGGGCATCGACGACGTCTGGATCTGCAACCACAACGCCCCCGACCAGGTGGTGATCGGCGGCGGACACGACGGCGTGGCCGTCGCCGTCGCGGTGTGCGCCGAACGCGGCGTCGCCACGAGGGCGCTGCCGGTCTCGGGTGCCTTCCACACCCCCTATGTCGGCCACGCGGTCGACGATTTCGCCGCCGCGCTCGGCGAGATCACCCTGGGCGCGCCGGACGCGCCCGTGTACGCCAACAGTGCCGGGGCTCGCTACGGCGCGGACAGCGCCGCCAATCGCGAGGTGCTGACCGGCCAGCTCGGCCGGCCTGTCGAATTCGTGGCCGCCCTGACCGCGATGCGCGACGCGGGCTGCACGGTATTCGTCGAATTCGGCCCCAAGCAGGTGCTGACCTCGCTGGTGCGCCGCACGCTCGGCGACGACGTGATCGCCATTCCCACCGACTCCGGTCCCATCGGCAACAGCGACCTCGCGTTGACCCGGGCGGCGGTGCGCTTGGCCGTGCTCGGCTTCGACATCGAGGCGATCAACCGTCATATCGCGCCCGACCCCGCGGTCGCGGCGCCGAGCAGGCGGATGACGGTCACCATCTCCGCCCCGGAGTATGTGCCGGAGACGCGCCGCGCCGCCTACGCCGCCGCACTCGACGACGGCTACCTGGTGGGTGTGGGCGGCGGGAGTTCGCCCGGCGTTGCCATCGCGCACGCGGCCGTGGCATCGCACGCCGCAGTGGCATCGGATGGTGCGGCGGCATCGCACGGCGCGGCGGGCTCCGCGCACTCTGGGATGCCGAGTACCACTTCGCCGGTCGCCGGCCAGGCCGTCGCCACACCGGCGGATCGGTCTCGCGTGACCGTGCAGACGGCCGCTGTCCCGGCGGCGCGCGTAGCCGTCGCCCTCGCGACCCCTCAGGCGGGTCGTGCCGCCGATGTCGCGCCGTCGGCGGCGCCCGCACACCCCGCTTCCTTCGAGAACCCGTCCGCCTCCTCGGCGTCCACCGACACATCGGAGACCTCCGTGTACTCGACATCCCATCCGCGCCCCCGTGCGGACGACGCACTCGACAGCGCGCTAGCCCAGCACCTACGCACCCACCACCAGTTCCTCGACGGGCAGCTGGACATGGCGCGCGCACTGGTCGGCGCCCTCGACGGCGGTGTGCTGGACGAGGCGACCCTGCGCGCCATCGAGGCCGTGAAGGATCACGGCGTCGCCATCAGCGCCGGCCACACCCGCGCCTGCGATGTCCTGGCGCAGCTGGCCGAACTCGAGGCCGGGTTCGCCCGTCCCGCCGCGGCGAGCCGCACCGCCTCCGCCGCCGCGGCGCCCGAGCACGAGCGGCGGCCCGCTGTGTCCGGGTTAGAGCGGCAGGCTGCCGAGCCGGAGTCGGGCCGACAGGCCGTGGTGACCGATCTTCGGCCCGAAGCGCTGACGACCGGGCCCGGTGGTCAGCACTCCAACGGTGCCGCGCAAGCCTCGAACGGCCGCGTCGCGAGCAACACCGCCGACGCCGATGGGACTGCGGCAGAGCGTGATTCGTGGAACTACGAACACGACGCCGGTCCAGCCCGCGGCGCGATCTCTGTCCACGACACCGACTCCGCTCCCGCAACGGCCCCCGCCCCCATCGTCGGGAACGCCCCGACGAACGGCGCGCCGGAATCGCTTTCTGTCGAGGGCAGATCCGCGGAATCGTTGCGTCAGGCGTTGCGTGAGGTGGTGGCCGAGAAGACCGGTTATCCGGTCGAGATGGTCGACACGGGGATGGATCTGGAGGCGGACCTGGGGGTGGATTCGATCAAGCGGGTGCAGGTGATCGGCGCTTTGCAGGAGCGTTTCCCTGAGCTGCCGAATCTGGGCCCCGAGCAGTTGGGCACGCTGCGCACGCTGGATCAGATCGCCGATCTGCTCGGCGCGACCGCCACGGACAACTCTTCCGTCGACGCCGCGCCACCGGTCGACAGCCGCACCGGAGGTGTGCAGTCGGGGGAGTCGTTGCGTCAGGCGTTGCGTGAGGTGGTGGCCGAGAAGACCGGTTACCCGGTCGAGATGGTCGACACCGGGATGGATCTGGAGGCGGACCTCGGTGTGGATTCGATCAAGCGGGTGCAGGTGATCGGCGCTTTGCAGGAGCGTTTCCCCGAGCTGCCGAATCTGGGCCCCGAGCAGTTGGGCACATTGCGCACGCTGGATCAGATCGCCGACTTGCTCGGCTCGACCGGCGCGGCCCCTGACACGGGCACGAGTGCCGGCGATGGATCGGCTTCCGCCCTGAGCTCGGCGGCAGGAGCACAGTCCGCGGAAGCGCTGCGGCAGGCGTTGCGTGAGGTGGTGGCCGAGAAGACCGGTTATCCGGTCGAGATGGTCGACACCGGGATGGATCTGGAAGCAGACCTCGGTGTGGACTCGATCAAGCGGGTGCAGGTGATCGGCGCCCTGCAGGAACGGTTCCCGAACCTGCCGAATCTGGGCCCCGAGCAGCTGGGGACGCTGCGCACACTGGATCAGATCGTCGACGAGCTCGGCGCGGCGGCAGGGGGTGATGTCCACCCAAAAGCTGAGGCCGCGGCGGTCACGCCGCGGCATGCCGTGGAACTCGTCGCGCTGCCTGCTGTGGACACGGCGATCGGCGGCTACCGGGAGCACCCGGAGGCCGTGCTCGTCGACCTGGCGGGCACGAGCGGACCGGCCTGCGACGCGCTGGCCGCGGCACTGATCGCCCGCGGCTGGTCGGTGCGGCGCGAGACCGGACTGCCCGAGGCCGGCGCCCCGGTCGACCTGTGCCTGATAGTCCTCGGCGG
Organism: Nocardia higoensis; assembly: GCF_015477835.1. Taxonomy (NCBI): domain Bacteria; kingdom Bacillati; phylum Actinomycetota; class Actinomycetes; order Mycobacteriales; family Nocardiaceae; genus Nocardia; species Nocardia higoensis. The sequence goes on from NZ_JADLQN010000009.1 coordinate 34,382, forward strand.
CGGCGCGGACTGGGCCACGGCCCGGCGTCTGCTCGGCGAGACGATCCTGACGGCGGGCCGGATCACGCCCGGGATGTCCGCCGAAGCGGGCCGCGCGACCGTGGTGACCCTCATCCGGCTCGACGGCGGGCTCGGCTTCCGCACCGCGACCGACCCGGTCGCCGCACTGCTCGGCGGTGTCGGCGGCATCGTGAAAACCCTTGCCGCCGAACGTCCGGACCTGTTCTGCCGGGCGATCGACATCGACCCCGCAGCCGACGCCGAACGCTGCGCGGAACTGGTGACGGCCGAACTGTTCGACCCGGCGCGTGACACCGTCGAAGTCGGTGTCGCCGCCGACGGCTCTCGCCACACGCTGGTCCCCGGCGGTCACGGCCCGAGTCCCACGGTGACGATCATCCGGCCCGCCGGAGAACAGCCCGCCACCATGCTCACCGCCGAGGACCTGCTGGTGGTGACCGGCGGCGCTCGCGGCGTCACCGCGACCTGCGTACGGGCGCTGGCCCGGCGCGGCCCCGCCCGGTTCCTGCTGCTCGGCCGCACCGAGCTCGCCCCGGAGCCGGAGTGGGCGGTCGGCGTCGCGGATGCGGACCTGCGGCAGGCGGCGGTGCGGGCGCTGGCGGGAACCGGCGTCACCCCGCGCGATCTCGAACGGGCCTGCGCCGACGTCCGCGCCTGCCGCGAGATCCGCGACACCCTGGCCGATCTCGGCGACCGCGCGCAGTACGTGGCTGTCGACGCCACCGACACCGAGGCGGTGCGCGCGGCGCTCGCCCCGTGGCGCGAGGCGGTCACCGGCATCGTGCACGGCGCGGGCGTCCTGGCCGACTCCCGTATTCCGGCCAAAACCGCCGAGTCGATCGCCAGGGTGCTCGACCCGAAGATCGCCGGTCTGGCCGCGCTGACGGCCGCGGTGCCCCGACCACGTCACCTGATCCTGTTCACCTCGGTGGCCGGGCTGTTCGGCAATACCGGACAGGCCGACTACGCCGCGGCCAACGAGGCGCTGTCCCGGTTCGCGGTCGCCTGGCGGCGGGCGCATCCGGACTGCCATGTCACCGCGATCGACTGGGGCGCCTGGGACGGCGGCATGGTGACACCCGCCCTGCGCGAACACTTCCGCGCGCTCGGTGTGGCGCTGCTGGCCCCGGAGATCGGTGCGGCGGCGTTCACCGAGCAGTTCACCGCCGACCGCGCCGACGACACGGTCGTGCTGATCGGCCCGGCGGCAGGGCTCTCGGCACCCGCGCCGGTCCCCGCGACGCCGGTGCGCATCCGCCGCGCGCTGCGCGGTATCACCGACGAGCCGACCGTCCGGGCACATCGGGTGGGCGAGCATCTGGTGCTGCCAGCCACCTTCGGGCTCGGCGCGATGGCGCATGTGGCCGAACGAACGCTGCCGGGGCGCATCGTGGTGGGAGCACGCGACGTCGAGGTGCTGAAGGGGCTGGTGTTCGACCACCAGGTCGACACCCTCGACATCGCCCTGGAACCAGGCGCGGCCGACGGTGACCTCCTGCTCATGCGGGTGACCGTCCACGACGGCGCCATCACCCACTTCCGGGCGACGCTGGAACTGGCGACGGCAGCCGCCGAGCCGCCGCGCCACCCGGCGCCGCAGGGGCCGGGCAGCGCGATCGACATCTACCGCGAGGCGATCCAGTTCCACGCTCCCGCACTGCAGGGGTTGCGCCGGATCGTGGCCGACACCGGCGACACGCTCGTCTTCGAATGCCTGATCGACGCGCAGCCGGTGGCGGGTGGGGCGTACGCGAGCCGTTTGCACGATCCGGTGCGCGCGGACCTGATGTTGCAGGGCCCGCCGGTGCTCGGTCACCGGCTCCTCGGCGCCGCGTGCCTGCCGCTGGGGATCGGCCGGGTGGACTACTACCGGCCGCTGCCGGTCGGCGAACCGTTCACCCTGGTGGTCGGCAACGCCCGCGCGGGCCGCTACGACGCTCAGGTGGACGCCACCGCCACAGCCGCGGACGGCACTGTCCTGCAACGGTTCACGGACGTCGTGGTGGTCACGACGCCCGATCTGACGGAGAAGTTCCAATCCTCGGTGAGGCGGTGGATGGCATGACGACCCTGGAGTTCGACGGAATCGCGTTCGACCCGGAGACGCCCGGGCTGCCGGGCGAGGACACCTACGATGCCGGCTCCGCGCAGCACGGGGTGGCTCGGCGACGACCTGAACCGCGGTCCGAAGCGGCGGCCCGGCCGGGGACGGTGGGGCAGCCGGAGGCAACCGGGCTGCGGGGAGCAGGGGATCGGTCGGAACCGGCGGCTCTGCCCGGAGCGGGGGCGCAGCCGGGTGCGGTGGCGCAACCGGCTACCGGGGTGCGCAGGGGGCCGGTGGTCCCGACGACCCGAATCCCCAACCCGCTGGCCGAGATACGCGTGAGCGTCGTAGCGGCGCACCGCGCGGCGCTCACCGCGCAACTGGCGATGCAGCGGGCCCTGTGGGAGCGTGTCGCGGTCCTGGACGAGCATGTGCGGAGCCGTCGCCCCGATCCGGTCCCGGACACCTCGGTCGGTGCCGTGCCCGGCGTGGAGATGCCGAGCCTGGCCGCGTCGGGAGTGGAGATGCCGGGCGTGACGATGTCGGATGTCGCGGCCCCGGTCGATCACCGTTCGCCCGCATCGCGGGTGTTCGAGCATGCCGCCGAATGGGCGTTCAAGCCGGTGGCCCGCACGGCGCGCACCCACCTCGACCATGCCGCCCTGCGTCGGTTGGCCGAGGGCGACCTGGCGGGCGTGTTCGGCCCGGCCTACCGGCGTCCGGGCGTGCGTTCCGAGGCGCGGTTGGCCGCGCACGGGCCGCTGGCGCTCACCGAGATCACCTCCCTCGAGCTGTACGGCGGCGAGGGCCGGGGCCGTCTGCTGGCCCGCTTCGACGGCGATCCCGGCGCCGCCGCGACGCAGGCCGCCGAGGTGTTCGCCCTCTACACCGGCCTGCCACTGTGCCTGTCCGGCAGCACGCTGGTCTCCGAGGGGCCGGGCGCGCAGCCCGCGCGAGTGGCGACGCTGGAATTGATCGTCACCGAGATCGATCTGGTGCCGCGCCCGCACCTGAGCGCGGTCGTGCACGGTGTCGCCGCCACGCCGGTCGCGGTCTCGGCCACCGCTGTCGAACCGCGCGGCACGGGTGTCGGACCCGGCCTGCCGGACGGCGCCCTGCTGCTCAACGAGTTCCACATGGCCCATCTCGCGCGCGGTGATCAGGCCGTCGCGATGGGCCCGGAGTTCGCCGAGTACACCGGCGTGCGCGCCACCCGCCTGCCGACCGGCGGCTTGTTGCTGGTCGACCGCGTGCTCGATTTCGACGGCGCGCGCGGGCGGCTGGACTCGGCCTCGTACACCACCGAGTACGACTCGCCCGCCGACTCCTGGTACTACGGCGCCACCGCCAACGAATCCATGCCGCACTTCGTCTACATGGAGACCTCCCTGCAGGCGGCGCTGCTGATGGGTTACTACGCGGGCCCCACCCGTACCCAGCCGGGCACGACGCTGAGTCTGCGCAACCTCGGCGGCACCGCGACAGTGCTGCGTCGAGTCGATCTGCGCGACAAGACGATCCGGCAGAACTCGCGGTTGCTGTCCACCACGATCCTGCCCGGTTCCTCGCTGCAGACCTTCGACTACACCCTGGCGGCGGACGGCGAACCGTTCTACACCGGCGAGACCATGTTCGGCTACTTCAGCGACGAGGCGCTGGCCAACCAGACCGGCCTCGACGGCGGGCGTTCCGCCCCGACCTGGCTGGCCGGGAATCCCGGCGCGGACATCCGGGTGATCGACGTGGCCGCTCGCCGTGCCGACCCGGCCGCACCCCTGTGCGCCCGGGACACCCTCGCCCTCATCGACCGGGTCGAGGTGGTGGACGGCGGTGGCACCCACGGCGCGGGCTACCTGCACTCACTGCGCGCCATCGACCCGCACGACTGGTATTTCGCCCGCCACTTCCACCTCGACCCGGTGATCCCCGGTTCGCTCGGCGTGGAGTCGGTGATCCACGCGGTGCAGGAATGGATGCTCGACGCCGGCTTCGCCGACGGCCTGGCCGACCCGGTGTTCCGCATTCCGGCGGGCATCGCCTTCAGTTGGCGGTACCGCGGCCAGTTCCTGCCCACCGACGGCACGGTCGAACTCGAGGCGCACGTCAAGGAGATCCGCCGCGACCGGTACGGCGTCACCGCCGTGGTGGACGCCTCGCTGTGGAAACCGGGGCTGCGGATCTACGAATTGACCGATCTGGCCGTCGAACTCGGCGAACGAGAGGTACAGCCGTGACCACCCTTCCGCGTACGGGCACCGCGCCCGGCCTCGTCGCCGAGACGGCCCCCGACATCACCGCCGTCCTGCGCGACCTCGCGCGCCCGGTCTGGGTCGTGCACCACGACGGCCGGATCGCGGTCACCGCCGAACGATCGGCCGTCCCCGGTGCCCGCGTGCTCGCCTCGGCGGGCCCGCTCACCCCGGAGATGCTGGGCGAGAGCGCGTTCCGCGCCACCCACGGACTGCGGGCCAACTATATGGCCGGGGCCATGGCCAACGGCATCGCCTCGCCCGCCCTGGTGTCGGCGATGGCGCGGGCCGGTTATCTGGGTTCCTACGGCGCCGCCGGCGTCGCGCCCGCCTCGGTCGACGCGGCCCTGGCGGAACTGAGCCGCGAGCTCGGCGACCTGCCCTTCGCCTGCAATCTCATCCACAGTCCCGCCGAGCCCGCGCTGGAACGCGCCATCGTCGACGCGTGCCTGCGGCACCGGGTGCGGTGCGTGGAGGCCTCGGCGTTCATGAACCTCACCGCCGAGGTCGTGCGCTACCGGGTAGCGGGGCTGAGCGTCGGGCGCGACGGCCGGATCGTCTCGGCCCACCGCGTGATCGCGAAGGTCTCGCGGGTCGAGGTGGCCGAGGCGTTCCTGCGCCCCGCGCCCGCCCAGCTGCTGAACCGGTTGGTGGTCGCGGGGGAGGTGAACGCCGAACAGGCCCGGCTGGCCGAACAGGTGCCGATGGCCGACGACATCACCGCAGAAGCCGATTCCGGCGGGCACACCGACCGCAGGCCGCTACTGGTGCTGCTGCCGGAGCTGATCGCCGCCCGCGACCGGGTCGCGCGCACCCTGCCGGGCGCGGCCGCCGTGCGGATCGGCGCGGCGGGCGGCATAGGCACTCCGGCGGCGGCCGCCGCGGCCTTCGCGCTCGGCGCGGCCTATGTGGTCACCGGTTCGGTGAACCAGGCCACCGTCGAGGCCGCCCAGTGCGCGGCCACCAAGGAACTGCTGGCGGCGGCGCAGTTCGCCGACTGCGTGATGGCGCCGTCGGCGGACATGTTCGAGATGGGCGTGCAGGTGCAGGTACTGCGCCGCGGCACCCTGTTCGCCACCCGCGCCCAGCGGCTCTACGAGACCTATCGGGCCTATGACGGGCTGGACGAACTGCCCGCGGCGCTGCGCGAGGATCTCGAGCGCACGCTGTTCCGGCGGTCCGTGGACCAGGTGTGGGACGACTGCGTGCGCTTCTTCACCGAACGCGATCCGGCTCAGCTCGCCGGCGCCGCCGAGAACCCGAAACGCCGGATGGCACTGGTGTTCCGGTGGTATCTCGGGCTGTCGTCGGGGTGGAGCATCCGCGGCGAGGCCGACCGGGTCACCGACTACCAGGTGTGGTGCGGCCCGGCGATGGGCGCCTTCAACACCTGGGCGGCGGGCACCCACCTGGCCGCGCTGCCGAACCGGCAGGTGGCCGAGATCGCCGACCAGCTACTGGTGGGTGCCGCGTATCTGACGCGCGTCGCCCAGTTGCGTTCGGCGGGTGTGCGGCTGCCCGCCGAATGCGCCGAGTTCCTACCCCGACCGAGGGAGCAGCGATGACCAGGGAGCAGCGATGACCACGCTCGAGACCGGCCCGGACACCGGGACGTCGTGGACGGTGTGCCCGCACTGCGACGCCATGATCTACGCCAAACGCTACGACCGCTCCGGCCGGGTGTGCCCGGACTGCGACGGCCACGGCATGCTCACCGCCGACCAGCGCATCGCCGCCCTGCTCGACGAGGACGGCATCCGATGGATCGACCCCGCCGCGACGGTGGCCGACCCGCTGGAATTCACCGACTCCCGCGGCTATCCCGAGCGCATCGCGCAGGCGCGCCGCCAGACCGGCATGACCGACGGCATCCGGTGCGCGCACGGCACCGTCGACGGCGCGCCGCTGGTGCTCGCGGTGATGGATTTCCGCTTCCTCGGCGGCAGCCTCGGCAGCGCGGTGGGGGAGGCGGTGACCGCCGCCGCCGAAGCCGCGCTGGCCCGGCGGGTGCCGCTGGTGCTCGTCACCGCCTCCGGCGGGGCGCGGATGCAGGAGGGCATTCTCGCGCTGATGCAGATGGCCAAGACCAGCCAGGCGCTGCGTCACCTCGACGACGCGGGCGTGCTCACCATCTCGGTGGTCACCGACCCCACCTACGGCGGCGTGGCCGCCTCCTACGCCACCTCCACCGACCTGATCATCGCCGAGCCCGGCGCGCGCCTGGGTTTCGCCGGTCCGCGGGTCATCGCCCAAACCATCGGGCAGACCCTCCCCGCGGGCTTCCAGACCGCCGAGTTCCTGCTCGAGCACGGATTCGTGGACATGATCTGCCATCGGTCGACGTTGCGGGACCGGCTCGCCCGTGTGCTGTCGCTGTTCGCCGACCGCGAGCGGCTGTCCGGTCTCACCGGCACCGGCACCGGCACCGACACCGGCATCGAGTCCGATCCGAGCGGTCTCGACTCCGATCCAACCGGTTCCGTGTCCGCTCGGCTCGGATTCGCCTCCGTTCGGACTGATGGCGGCCGGGCCGGTAACGACTCCGTTCGAGTCGGTGACGGGTCCGTTCGGCTCGGCCACGAGCCTGAACGGATCGGCGAACCAGAGAATCGGGCCGACGAGGAATACGCCTGGGCGCGCGGTGAATCGGCGATCGAGCCTCCGCTGCTGCGTGCGGACCCGACTACCCTCCCGGACCGCGACGCCTGGCAGAGCGTGCGGGCGGCCCGCGAACTGGGCAGGCCGACCACCCTGGACTACCTCGCCGCCTCCTTCGACGAGTTCGTGGAACTGCACGGCGACCGCCTCGAGGCCGACTGCCCGGCCATGGTGACCGCGCTGGCGCGTCTGCACGGCGCACCGGTGGTGGTGATCGGCACCCAGAAGGGGCACAGCGCCGCCGAGCTGTCCCGCCGCAATTTCGGTATGCCCAGCCCCGCCGGCTACCGCAAATCCGCCAGGGCGCTGCGGCTGGCGGCGAAACTCGGCCTGCCCGTGGTCACCCTCGTCGACACCGCGGGCGCCTATCCCGGCATCACCGCCGAGGAGCGCGGCCAGGCGGCGGCCATCGCCGAATCGCTGAAACTGCTCGCGGGCCTGCCGGTGCCGGTGGTCACGGTGGTCACCGGCGAGGGCGGCAGCGGCGGCGCGCTGGCGCTGGCCGTGGCCGACCGCGTGCTGGTGTGCGAGAACGCCGTGTACTCGGTGATCAGCCCCGAGGGCTGTGCCTCCATCCTGTGGAAGGACGCCGCGGCGGCGCCGGCGGCGGCGGCCGCGTTGCGCGTGGACTCGACGTCGCTGGTCCGGCTCGGCGTCGCCGACGGCGTGGTGCCCGAACCGGAGGGCGGCGCGCACCGCGATCCCACCGCGGCGGCGGTCACCCTGCGCGGCGTGCTCCGCCGCGAGCTCGGCGCGCTGACCGCCGTGCCCGTCTCCGATCTGCTCGAGCGGCGCCGCCGCCGCTTCCGCGCTTTCGGATTGCCGACCTCGACCGATCAGGAGTTGTCATGACCCAGTCCCTCAGCCACCCCCGCTCGATCCGCGCGATGGACCCCGTCGACGCCGACCTCGCCCTCACGGTGCTGGCCCGGCACGCCCTGACCATCCTGGCCGAGGCCGCGCCGTACTCGGTGACGCTGGCCAACGGCCCGCTGATGCTGGAGATCACCCGCGACGGCGTGACCGCGGGCCTGGACTCCGCAGCGACTCAGCCCGTGGCCGTGGCCTCGCGATCGGCCTCGGTGGGCCCGGCTTCCTCGGGAGGTTCGCCGGAACCGGCGTCACCCACGGCGGATACCGCACCGGAGCCGTTGCGCGACAATACCTTCACGCTCGTCGCCGAGACGGTCGGTGTCTTCTACCGGTCACCGGAGCCGGGCGCCGACCCCTTCGTCACCGAAGGCGATCCGGTGCGGGTCGGGCAGCAGGTCGGCATCGTCGAGGCGATGAAACTGATGATCCCGGTCGTCGCGACCCGTGAAGGCCGGGTGGCCGGATTTCTCGTGGACAACGGTGAAGCGGTGGAGTACGGCGCCGCGCTCATGGTGCTCGAGGTGGTCGCGTGAACCCGCGCCCGATCCGCACGGTGCTCGTCGCCAACCGCGGTGAGATCGCCGTGCGGGTGATCCGCACCTGCGCCGAACTGGGGGTGCGGACGGTGGCGGTGTACTCCTCGGCAGACGCGGACTCCGCCGCCGTGCGCATGGCCGACCGCGCCTTCCGCATCGGCCCCGGCCCGGCCAAACGCAGCTACTCCTACATCCCGGCGATCATCGAGGCGGCCAAGGCGACCGGCGCCGACGCGATCCACCCCGGCTACGGATTCCTGTCCGAGGACCCCGATTTCGCCGAGGTGTGCGAGGCCGAGGGCCTGGTCTTCGTCGGCACGCCCGCCGCTGTGCTCGCCGACCTCGGGGACAAGTCCAGCGCGCGGGCGCTGATGTCGGCGGCCGGGCTGCCGCTGCTGCCCGGCAGCCGAGACCCGATCGAGACCGTCGGCGCGGCCCACGCCCTGGCCGACGAGATCGGCTATCCCGTCATCATCAAGGCCGTCGCCGGCGGCGGCGGCCGCGGTATGCGGGTGGTGCGCGCGAGCGCCGATTTCCCCGCCGCCTGGCAGGAGACCAGGGCCAACGCCGCCGCGGTCTTCGGCGACGGCAGGCTCTATGTCGAGCGCTATCTGGATTCGGCCCGCCATGTCGAGGTGCAGATTCTCGCCGACACGCACGGCACGGTCGTCCACCTCGGCGCCCGCGACTGCTCGCTGCAGCGCAGGCACCAGAAGCTGGTGGAGGAATCGCCCGCCCCCGGGCTCTCCCCGGAGTTGGCCGCCCGGATCGGCGAGGCCGCCGTCCACGGCGCCCGCGCCGTCGGCTACGTCGGCGCGGGAACCTTCGAGTTCCTGTTCGACCCGGCCGCGGACGAGTTCTACTTCATGGAAGTCAACTGCCGCCTGCAGGTCGAGCACCCGGTCACCGAAATGGTCACCGGCACCGATCTGGTCGCCGAACAGCTCCGCATCGCCGCGGGAGAACCGCTGTCGCTCACCCCCGACCAGCTCACGCCGCGCGGCGTCGCCATCGAATGCCGCATCAACGCCGAAGACCCCGAACGCGAATTCGCTCCCGCCCCGGGCACACTGGCCGACTGTGTCCTCCCCGGCGGCCCGTTCGTCCGCGTCGACACCCATGTGGGTCCCGGCTACACCATCCCGCCGCACTACGATTCGCTGCTGGCGAAGGTGGTCGTATGGGCGCCGGACCGCCCGGCCGCCATCGCCAGGATGCGCCGAGCCCTCGCCGAGACCCGCATCACCGGCCGCGGCATCGCCACCACCGCGGAATTCCTGCACGACATCCTCGACCATCCCCGCTTCCGGGCGGCCGGACACGACACCGCTCTGGTCGGTGAGATCATCGCGGGGGCCGGAATCTCCGTCTGATACCGGACATCGCTCGTGGGGGTGCATGTGTTCATGCGGCAATGCGAGCCCACGATTCTGCTCGGGATGCCGCGCGCCGGGGCCGTCCATCGACGTCTCGCGCGCCGGCGTCCCGGCCCGCCCCGGCAGACGTGAAGGGTTCGTGTCGGAGCCGTTGCGCGCCCACGGCGACAGGGGCGGTGGCCCGGTGGCGGACGGCGAGTTCGTCGTGCCGGGTGCGACGGCGCGGTACTGTTGGAGCTGTTCGATGCCCATTTCCGACCGCATTCACGAACCGGAGGAAAAGGAGCCGGCAGGAACATCGGCGGCGAGCTCACGAGATGGAATGGGAGGCTTGATCCGAATGACGAAGATCATGACGCTGAATCTCGCGAACTACACCGACCACAGCCGATGGGGGCGCAGGCTCGACGCCATCGCCGCGATAGTGACCAAGCATCGGCCGGATGTGATCGCGATGCAAGAAGTGCGATTCGATCCGGACCGCGACAGCGAGAAGATCGCCGCGTCCACCAAGCGAACCTATCAGAACATGGGCGAGCAGCTCCTCCAGAGCATTTCCGTGGACGCCCACTACCGGGGCAGTGCGATCGTGACACAGCCCGCCATGTTCTACGATTCGATGCTGAGTTCCGACTCGACCAAGTTTCGGCACTATCCGCAGCCGGCCCTGGGGAAATATCCCCGGGAGATGTGGGAAGGACTGTCGACGATCAGCCGGCTGCCGATCCTCGAAACCGGCGCGCGCTTTCTCTCCGCAGTGGGTTCACAGGACCGGAACAGGCGCGCGACCCAGCACGTCACCGTCCGGGCGGGTGATTCGCTCCTCCACATCTTCAACTGTCATTTCAGTTACGACTCCGCGTCCTTCGAATCGAACCTGGCGGAGACCATCGACTACATGAGACCTTTCGATGACCAGTTCTGCCTGCTGGTCGGTGATATGAATTCGACCGCAGCATCCGGGGAATTCGAGGAAATCGAGAGACTCGGATTCGTCGATCTATGGCCTCGTCTGCATCCCGGGGACGACGGATTCACCGACCCCTCCCACGCCCCGGATAAGAGGATAGATTACGTATGGGCAAACTCGCGGATCGCCGAAAACGGGATACGCGGCATAGAACTGATCGCCACCGAACCGTACGCCCCAGCGTGCTACCCGTCCGATCACTTCGGGCTCATCGCCGACGTGAAGCTGTGAGCTGCCAACCCCATCCGACCGGACGCCGCAGGTCGGCGGCACGGTGATCGTCCTGTGGTCGGGCCGAGGGGAGCCGGGGCGGTCAACGATCGGAGATCAGGCCGGGTCCGCGGTTCGCAGCGGCGATTCGCCGACGGGGGTGTTCTGCGCCGCGGCCAGCCACCACCGGCCGCCGCGCTCGACCAGTACGTACATCGCCAGCTCCGAGAAGCCGTCGGTATCGGTGGCCTGTCTGCGGATCTGGGTCACCACCACCCCGGGCGTGGGAGCCAGGGCGGCCACCACGTCGAACCGTGACGGCGGGGCGACGCCGGCGGCCATCAGACGGTGATGGATCGCGTTCAACTCGTCGTATCCTCTCAGGCTCGCTCCGAAGGGGCTGCCCCACAGCACATCCGCGGCGAAGGCGGAGTCGTAGCCGTCGGCGTCGCTCGCCGCGCCCGCGCGCTGCAATCCCGCGGCGAACTCGGTGGCCACCTGCTGGGCTCGGGCGTCGCTCTCGGTGTCGCCCAATGTCGGTCGGACATTCATTTCCGGTCCCCTCGTCGGTGACGGCTCATTTCAGGTACAACGTACTCGAAATGCCATCCGTAATTCAAGTACGATGTACGCGAGAACGAGGAGGTCCATGTCCAGCCACGACGAGACGACGATCTGGATGCGCCCGGAGGCGTCGGAACGTTCGGGCCGGGGGCGGCGACCCGGCTACAGCCGAACCCAGATCACCCAGGCGGCGATCCGGGTCGCCGACGAGGAGGGTATGGAGGCCGTGACCATGCGCCGGATCGCCGCGGATCTCGGCACCGGCGCGATGTCGCTGTACCGCTACGTCGGCAGCAGAGACGATCTGATCGATCTCATGATCGACGCCGTGTTCGGTGAGATCGACCTACCCGCCAGGCCGAGCGGGGACTGGCGCCGGGATTTGTCCCTCGCCGCCGAGCGGACCCGTGCGGTGGGGCTTCGCCACCCCTGGCAGATCGCTTTGGCCGGCAGGCGTCCCACCTTGGGGCCGAACTCGCTGCGGGTGCAGGAGTTCGCCATGTCCGCGCTCGACGGTTTCGGGCTCGACATCGACGAGATCGCCAGTCTGGTGGGGATGCTCAGCGACTACACCCACAGCGCCGTCCACCGGGAGATCGGCTGGCTGGAACAGGCCAGGCGGACCGGGATGGACATGGCCGAATGGATGAGCCGCTATGTCGGGCCGTACGTCGCCGAGGTCGTCGCGTCGGGGCGGTATCCGATGTTCACCCGCACTATCCGGCAGGCGCGGGTGCCGCATCTGCCGCCCGAGGAGCGCTTCCGGTACGGGCTCGCCCATGTGCTGGACGGCATCGCCGCCTGCCTGCCGCCGGGAGCGGGCGAACACCGCTGAGCGGTCAGCGTGCGTCTGCGCGAAGTGCTCGACGCGGCCACGAGGCAGGAGTAAGCGCGGGGAGGACGTCATTTCAACCCGGACCGCACGAACGCGTTGACGATGTGCCGTTGTAGCAGCAGGTACATCACCAGCACGGGCAGGCACGCCAGCCCGGCCAGCGCCATGATCGGCCCCCACTGGTCGCCGTCGGTGCCCATGAAGCTGCGCAATCCCAGCTGCAGCACGCTGTTGGACTGGCGCAATACGACCGCGGGCCAGAAGTATTCGTTCCACGCGTTGATGAACAGCAGGATGCCGAGCGCGGCCAGCGCGGGTCGCAGGTTCGGCACCACCACCGTCCACAGGATCGACCAGGAGGAGCGGCCGTCGATCTGCGCGGCGGCGACCAGTTCCTTGGGGAAGCTCGCCATGTGCTGGCGCAGCAGCAGCACCGCCAGCGCCGAGCACAGGGTGGGCAGTGCGGTGCCGATCAGGGTGTTGATGAGGCCGAGCTGGGTGAGCAGCACGTAGTTCGGCAGCATCGTCACCTGGAACGGGACCAGCCAGACGCCGACGAACGCCAGGTAGAGCACCTTCTGGAAGGGGAAGGTGTACATGACGAAGGCGTAGGAGGCCAGCAACGCGACGAGCAGTTGCCCGGTCGCGGAGAAGGTCGCGACGAAGAAGGTGTTGCCGATCAACCCCAGCACGTCCACTTTGTCGGCGGCGTCGGTGTAGTTGCCGATCGACAGCGGCCACGGCACGGGGGACAGGGAGGTGACGTCCTCGGGACGGCGCAGCGAGGTCGCGAACAGCCAGTAGATCGGGAAGGCCGCCAGCAGGGCGGTGGCGGCGAGCAGCAGATGGCTGCCCGCGCCCCGCAGCCGGTCGGCGAGGCCCGAGCGGGCGGGGGCGTCAATTGTCATGGAAGGAGACCTTTTCCGAGATCCAGACCAGAATGCCGGCGATCACACCGAATCCGGCGAACAGCAGCACTCCGGCCGCGGCGGACAGTCCGGCGTCGAAGCTGTGGAAGGCGTAGTCCCACAGCAGGTAGTAGATGTTGGTGGTGGATTGCGAGGGGCCACCCTGGGTCATCGAGTCGATGAGCGGGAAGGTCAGCGTGGGGCTCAGCAGCACCGTCGTGAGCACCAGGAACATCAGGGTCGGTGAGAGCATCGGCAGGGTGATCCAGCGCAGGATCTGGCGCGGGCTCGCGCCGTCCACCCGGGCCGCCTCCTCGTAGTCGGTGCTGATGCCCGCGAGCCCGGCCCACGTCACCAGCACGGCGAAACCGAGCAGCTGCCAGCCGGTGATGGCGATGATCACCGCGTGCGCGGTAGTGGCGTCGTAGACCCAGTTGCGGTCGGTGCCGAGCACCTGGCCGACGACACCGCCGCCGGGATGCAGCAGCCACCGCCACACCGCGGCCGCGGCGACCGGGGCCACCAGGAACGGCGCGAAGATGAAGGCGTGGTACATGGTCCGCGCGCGGCCGCGCACCCGGCGACTGGCCAGCGCGATCACCAGCGGTGCGAGCACGGTGAACGGCAGCATGCCCAGGATCAGCACGCCGGTGCGGCCGAGCGAATCCCAGAACGCCGGAAGATCCAGCAGCCGTTCGTAGTTGCCGGTGCCGACCGGGCGCATGGGTGAGGTGGGCAGCAGATTCCACGAGTAGGTCGACAGCTCGAACGCCTGGATCAGCGGCCGATAGGTCCACACGACCAGCAGCAGCAGCGCGGGCGCCAGGTACAGGTACGGGACGACACCGCGCCCCGCCCGGCGGAACCGGGCGGGGCGGGGCGGCGCGTTGTTCGCGGCGGGTGCGGCGGTGACCGGCGCGGGCGCGTCGAGGACGAACATCGGCTACCTCGCCTCGGCGGCCAGCGCCGCGAGCTGGTCGAGCACGTCCTGCTCGGGCCGGTCGTAGACGGTGCCCGCCGGTGTCGCCTCCACGGCGGTGGCGACCAGCGAGTCACCGAGCAGATCGATACGGCTGAAACCGAATCCGGTGAATCCGCGCTGCCTGCCCACGGGCGCCAGCGGGTCCAGCCGGTAGGCCACCGCGGGCCCGATCCACACCGGGATACCCGCCAGCGAGGCCGCGGCGGTGAGGTGATTGTGCCCGCAGATCACCAAGCGCACATCCGAGCCGCGCACCACCTCGGCCAGCTGCTCGGGGGTGCGCAGCCGCAGATATTCGGTGGCGGGCAGCGGCGAGGGGATCGGCGGATGATGCAACGCCAGCAGGGTGCCGCGCGGGGCGGGCGTGCGCAGCTCATCGGCCAGCCACTCCAGCTGAGCGGGCCGCAGCACGCCGTCGTGCTGGTGCTCGATGGTGCTGTCCAGTGCGATGATGCGCAAGCCGGCGACCTCGGTGACCTGATCGTGGGTGAGATCGGGGTCCCGCAGCGCCGCGTCCGAGCGCAGCAACTCGGTGCCGAACGCGACGCGCTCGTCGTGATTGCCCATCACGTAGATGACGCGCGCGCCCAGCTCCTCGGCCACCGGCTCCACCGCGTCGCGCAGCCTTCGATAGGCCTCGGGCGCGCCGTTGTCGGCCAGATCGCCGGACAACACGAACGCGTCGATCGTGCGGTGCGAGGCCCGTAGCTGCTGCAGCACCTGCGTGAGGTTGGTGTAGGTGTCGACGACGCCGTGCAGGGGCTGTTCGCCCACGGGCCGGATGTGGGTGTCGGTGAGCTGGACGATGGTCACCTCGGGCATGGATTCCCCCTCGGGAAGCCGCGCGCCCCGTGGGTGGGACGCGCGGCCGGGTCGGTGGTCGGATGGTGGAGAGAAGTGCTACTGCGGGGGCATCAGCGCCGCGCCCTGATCGCGCGCCGCCGTCAGCGTGGCGGCCGGGTCCTTGCCCTGGAACACCACGGCTTCGACGGCGTCCATCATGCCGTCGCGGATCTGCAGATAGTTGTTGCCCGGCATGGAGATCCAGGGCTCCATCGTCGCCAGCTGAGCGACGTTGGGCTGCAGCAGCGGATTGCGGGCGGCCCATTCCTGCAGGCCCGCAGGATCATCCATGAGGCCGGTGCGCAGCGGCAGGTAGCCGATGCCCTGCGAGATGGTGGTGTAGGCGCTCTCGCTGGTGAGGAAGGTGATCAGTTCCCACGCCGCGCGCTGCTTGGCCGGATCGTTCGACAGGATGTACAGGGAGGCACCGGAATTGGTCGGCACCGTCGGCTTGCCCGCGAAGCTGGGCATCGGCGCGGCCCGCAGGTCCCACTTGTCCTTCGCTCCGGTGACGAAGGTGCCCTGGATGGCGCTGGTCTCGAGGATCATGCCGATCTCGCCCCGGGAGAAGGCCTCGTAGCCCTGCTTCTGGTTGAGGCGCGGCATGGAACCCGATTCCACCAGGCGCTGTCCCATCGCGGCGACCTCGACGGCCGGGGGCTCGGCGTAGGTCAGGGTGGTGCGGTCCTCGGAGATGACGCGTCCGCCGTTGGAGCGGACCAGCGACTGGAAGCACCAGTCCTTGGCGGTCTTGGTGAGGCAGTCGATGTAGACGCCGCCCTTGCCGGTCTTCTCGGTGATGGCTGCCGCCGCCTGGGCGACCTGGTCCCAGGTGGCCGGCGGTGCGGCCGGGTCGAGACCGGCTTGGGTGAACAGCGAGGCGTTGTAGTACAGCACCGGGGTGGAGAACACGAACGGCACGCCGTAGGTGTGGCCGTCCCAGTCGGCGAGGGTCTGCGCGCGTTCTGCGTAGGGGTGCTTCTCGCCGTCGAAGTTGGCCTGCACCTCGTCGGCGCCGACCAGCGTGTCCAGCGGCTTCGCGCCGAGCTGGTTGATGGTGAAGTCGAGGTCGCTGAAGCCGAGCTGCGCGACGTCGGGCGGGGTGCCCGCGACCATCTGGTTCTGGATGCTGGAAATGGTGTCCGTGGCCGGGTTGGGGCTGTTGCCCTGCGGCTTCTGCGCCGTCACCGTGATGTTCGGGTGCTCGGCGCGGAATTGGCCGAGCAGCTTGTCGAAGGTCTCGGTCCACGCGCCGGCGAGTCCGTAGTTGTAGGACTCGAAGACGATCGACACCTTCTGGTCCGGGGCGAGCTCGGGAATCCGGGCCGCCTCGGCGCCCTCGTCGGTGGTGGTCGGGCCGAGGCCGCCGCACGCGCTGAGCGCGAGGACGGCCGCGAACACCAGGCCCGCAAGGGGCGCGGTGCGTTTCACTGTGTACTCCTCATCATCGGTGGTGCGGACCTGATCGCGGGGATCAGGCGACGGCGACGCGTTCGGCGTCGCGGTCGATCGGGGCGCCGGTTCCCGGTTCGCTCCACCGCAGCCGGAGCCCGGAGGCGGCGTCGAACAGGTGGATGTCGGCGGGATCGGCGTGCAGGCCCAGCGCCTCGCCTGCGCCCACCCCGGACGGGCGCGGCACTCGCACGGCGAAGGTGTGCGCGCCGGTGTCCAGGTGCACCAGTTCCTCGCTGCCGAGGTTTTCCACCATGCGCACCTGTCCGCGGATCGCGGGGCCGGTCGTCGCGGGCCGCAGCCGCTCGGGGCGGATGCCCGCGGTCACCTCGAGCGGTCCACGGAAATCCGTTGCCGTCTGCGGCAGCATGATGTCGACGCCCTCGGCGCTCAGGTGCAGCCGGTCACCGCGCGCGTCCACGGTCGCGGGGAACAGGTTCATCGGCGGCGAGCCGAGGAACCCGGCGACGAACGTCGATCGGGGCCGGTCGTAGAGCTCGGCGGGTGTGCCGACCTGCTCGACCCGGCCCTCGTTGAGCAGCGCGATCCGGTCGGCCATGGTCATGGCTTCCACTTGATCGTGGGTGACGTAGAGGAATGTCGCGCCCAGGGTGCGGTGCAGCGAGATCAGTTCGGCCCGGGTGGCGCTGCGCAGCTTGGCGTCCAGGTTGGACAGCGGCTCGTCCATCAGGAACGCACCGGGGTCGCGCACCATAGCGCGGGCCAGGGCCACGCGCTGGCGTTGGCCGCCGGAGAGGTTGGCGGGTCTGCGGCCGAGCAGGTCGGTGAGTCCGAGCACGGCCGCGACCTCGGCGACCCGGCCGGCGATCCGGGCGCGCGGCGTCCGCCGGGCGCGCAGCGGGAAGCCGATGTTCTTCGCGACCGTCAAATGCGGGTACAGCGCGTAACTCTGGAACACCATGGCCAGGTCGCGCTGTTGCGGTGCCACATGGGTGATGTCCTTGCCGTCGAGCAGGATCCGGCCGTCGCTCGGGTCTTCCAGACCCGCGACCATGCGCAGCAGGGTCGACTTGCCGCAGCCGCTCGGCCCGAGCAGCACCATGAACTCGCCGTCGGCGATGTCGAGATCGACCTCGCGCACCGCGGCCGCGTCGCCGAACCGCTTGGACACCGCTTCGATTCGCAATCGTGCCATCTCGCCCTACTCCGGTCGCTCGCCGCGCGCCCACGCCGCGACGCGGGCGGCGATCACCGGGGAGTCCTTCACCCAGGTGAAGTGATCGCGGTGCGCGACCCCGGAACCGGCGTCGATGTGCCAGCGGGTGATCCGGGCGCTCGGCATCCGCGAGACCAGGAAGTCCACATTGGATTTCGGTCCGAGCACGTCGGCGTCCAGCGAGATCACCAGCACCGGCAGCGACAGCGCGCGCAGCAGGGTGTTGTACCGCCGTTTCGTGCCCTTGGGCCGGTAGTAGCTGGTCAGCGAATGCCACGACCAGTCGCGCATGACTCCGCCCGCCATCGGCGCCGGAATCAGCACGCCGCCGGGCCAGAGCCCCTTCACCCGCGCCACCAGACCGATCCACTGGATCTGGCTCAGTGCCTCGAACCACCGGCGCGGCCCGAAGGCCCACCAGAACACCGTGCCGGTGCCGATGACCGCCACACCCGCCACCTGCTCGGTCTCGGCGGCGGCGAACAGCAGTGCCAGTTGGCCGCCGAGGCTGTGCCCGAACAGGTGGACCGGGGCCTGTGGGAAGCGCTCTCGTACCGCGCGCACCAGCGCGGGCAGGTCGGTCTCGATCATCTCCCGGTAGCCGAAATCGGTGTGCTCACCCAGCGGCGGCAGCGCTTCGCCCTGCGCGCGCAGGTCCGTGGTCACGACCGACAGGCCCTGCTCGTGCAGGCTGGTGGCGAGCGCCAGGTAGTGCTTGGCCTTCATCGCCATGGCGGGCAGGATCAGCACCACCGGCGCTTCGGGGCGCGCGGCGGGCAGAACCCGCAGGGTGAACACCACGCCGTCGCCGGTCTCGACCCGGATCGCTTCCAGATCGGTGAGCGAAGGACGCTTGCTCGACGGGGCGCTGGTCATCGCTCACCCGCCCCGGGGTTCGTGTCGCAGACGTAGTCGAAGCCGAATTCGGCGACCAGAACGTCGGCGTCGTCGAGCAGCGCGACCGGCACCGTGATCGCGAACCGCTCGGTGCCGGTCGAGGCCAGCACACCCGCGATGTCCTGGGGTTCGACGGTGGCGACGGCGCGGATGCGCCCGGTCGCCGGGCGCTTGTAGGCCGAGGTCGCCCCGCGCAGCACCAGACGCTTCACCCTGGTCAGGCCGGTGGCGGCCGCGCCGACGAAAGCGGCCGCGCCCGCGATGTCGGCGGCGGTGAACAACGCGCCCGCGTGCACGGTGCCCATGTGGTTGGTGACCGGACCGCCCGCGGGAATCTCCACGACCGCCCGCTCGGGTCCGAGTTCGGTGATGACCGTGCCGACATGGTTGCCGAACGGGATCAGCGCGTGCGAGGCGGTCCGCAGGTAGTCGTAATCGACGGCGGCGGTGTCGAGTTCGGGATAGCCCGCCGCGAATCCGGTGAGTTCACCAGTGGTCATCGTCAGTGCCTTTCAGTGAGGGGCGCCCACGGGGCGCGCGAGTGGTGCGGGCGCGGCGCGAAGTCAGGCGCGGGGGAGTCGTGCGCGCAGCGCCCGCCGGGCGATGGAGGAACGCAGCACTTCCGAGGGGCCTTCGTAGATGCGGAAAGCCCTGGCCTCCACCAGGAAGCGGGCGACCAGGTGGTCCTCGCACACGCCGAGACCGCCGTGCAGTTGCACCGCGCGGTCGAGCACCCGCCACACCGCTTCGGAGACGAAGGTCTTGGCGATGGACGCCTCGTGCCGCGACTGCGACGCGGTCGGGCCCGCGGCGTCGATGGTCTCGGCGGCGGTGCGGATCAGCCCGCGGGAGGCGGCGATGTCCATCTCGCTGTCGGCGATCAAGGCCTGCGCCATCCCGTGCTCGGCGATCGGGGAGCCGAAGGAGGTGCGGGTCGTGATGTGGTCGATGGCGAGCTGCTGCGCCCGCACCGCCAGGCCGAGCCAGTTCATGCAGAACACCAGCCGCGAGGGCGCCAACCGGGCCTGCGCCAACGGCAACGCCTGGCCGACCTCGCCCAGTACCGCGGAATCGGGCACCGCGCAATCGACGAAATCCACCTCGCAGTGTCCGCCGGGAGCGCTGGTGTAGTCCATCGTCGGCATGCGCCTGCCCACCCGCAGGCCGGGATTGTCGGCGTCGATCAGGAACATGGTCGGACCGTCGTCGGTGTTCGCGACACAGATCACGAACGCCGCGCCCTGCGCGCCGGTGCAGAAATGCTTGGCGCCGTTGATGATCCAGCCGCCGTCGGTCTCCTGGGCGTAGGTCCGCAGCATCGACGGGTCCGAGCCCGCGCCGGGGGCGGGCTCGGTCATCGCGATGGCCGAGCGGACCTCGCCCGCGGCCAGCGGCGCGAGGTAACGCTGCTTCTGCTCGTCGTTCGCCACATGCGCGAGCAGGTGGATGTTGCCGTCGTCGGGCGCCCACGCGTTGAGCGCGATCGGGCCGAGCAGGCTCGCGCCCGCCGCCTCGAGCACCTGAGCCTGGGCTCTGGTGTCCAGTCCGAGCCCGCCGTATCGGGTCTCCGACAGTGGGCCGAAGACGCCGGCCTCCTTGGCCTTCTTCTGCAACTCGAGCCGGAGCGCGTCGTCCATGACCCGGCCGTCGACGACGACTTCGCGTTCCACCGGAACAACCTGCTCATGGATGAACTGTGTGGTCCGCTCCACCAACTGCGCGACTGTAGTCATGGCGTCAGTGTCGGCGGGCGGGCCTCGTGCGCGCCGGGGCGATAGTCAACGTCGATTGCGCGAATCGACTGCCTGTTCGTGTGCTGCGCGTGCGCTGGTTTCCAGTGACGGTGATCGCGAGACACCGGCTGGTGAGGAGACCAGATGAACGACATCACGGCACGGGTGGCCGCACGTCGTGACGAGGCCGACGGCGTGTTCTCCCTCGAACTCGCCGACGCCTCGGGGGCGCGGCTGCCGACCTGGACCCCCGGCGCCCACATCGACGTCGCCGTGGGCGCCGCCGGAGTGCGCCAGTACTCCCTGTGCGGCGACCCGGGCGACCGCTCCCGCTGGCGGATCGCGATCCTGCACGAGCCCGAGGGCCGCGGCGGCTCCGATCATCTGCGCCGCACCGCGACCCCCGGTGCGCTGCTGCGCGTCTCCGCACCGCGCAACAATTTCGAGCTCGTCGACGCGCCGGAGTACCTGTTCGTGGCAGGCGGCATCGGCATCACCCCGATCCTGCCGATGACCGCCGCCGCCGACGCCTCCGGCGCCCGCTGGTCGCTGTACTACGGCGGCCGCAGCCGAGCGCACATGGCCTTCGCCGACACGCTCGCCGGCCGGCACCCGCGCGTCACCCTGCTGCCGCAGGACGAGACCGGGCTGTTGCCGCTCGCGGAACTGTTCGACCGTCACCCGGGCGCCGTCGTCTACTGCTGCGGCCCGGAACCGCTGCTCGCCGCGACCCAGGCCGAAGGCGCCCGCCGCGGCGTCGCCGTGCATGTCGAGCGCTTCGCGCCCCGACCGGCCGAGCCGGCCGTGGAGCGGGCTTTCGAGGTCCGGCTGGCCGGGGACGGACGCACCTTCCGCGTCGAGCCCGGGCAGTCCATCGTCGACGTGCTCGCGGCCGCGGGCGTGGAGGTGATCACCTCCTGTCGCGAGGGCACCTGCGGCAGCTGCGAGACCGGGGTACTCGCGGGCGCCGTCGAGCACCGTGACTCGGTGCTCGACGACCGGGAACGAGCCGAGGGAAAAACCATGATGCTCTGCGTCTCCCGAGCCGAGCGGGACCTGCTCGTGCTCGACCTCTGAACTGTCCGGCGGCCGCTCCGGCTGCCGGCACCCGGCGCGCAGCGCCGATGTCACGAAAAATCGAGAGGACACATCAGGATGAGGAAGATTGTTGCGGTGGCCGCGGGCCTGGTCGCCGCATGCGGAATCGCGTCCGGCACCGCCGGCGCGGCTCCCGCCGGTGATGGAGTCGTCGACTTCACCGCCCACGCCACCGACACCCAGAGCATCATCAGCATCGACGAGGGCGCACTGGTCGTCGAGGATTCGGCGCTGAAGATCAAGGCCGTCGACGGCACCGTGCTCGCCGGCATGCCGCTGAGTTTCCGCATCGACGACTTCGAGTTCCCGATCGCGGCCGAGATCGCCGACCGCACGGTGACGCTGACCCCCCAGTTCGATCGTGAGCACGCGACGTTCAAGCCCGTCGCGCTGCCCTTCGAGGACAAGGCGCCCTGGAAGAACGAGTACGACCGCGAGGTGGCGGCCTGGAGCAGGCTGACCAGCACCATCTCGATGGGCGCCGCCATCGGCACCGTGGTCGGCGGCCTCGGCGGCGCGGCCGTCGGTTGCGTGCTCGGCGGCATCGCGGGCGCGACCGTCGCGTCGGCGACCATCGTCGGCCTGTTCGGGCCGTTCGTGCCCGCCGCGGCCATCGGCTGCATCGGCGGCGTGCTCGCGGTCGGTGCCCTCGGCACGCTCGCGGGCCAGTTGCTGGTCACCGCGCCGGTCGCGATCGGTGCGGCCATCCAGTACTTCACTACCATCAACTCGCCCGCGCCGACGCCTCCGGCCAAGTAAGCGCGGCAACAGGAGCCCGGTCGGTGTGGTGGTCTTCACCCGCCGGCCGGGCTCCGGTCGTCTCCGGGACAGTCCTCGTCGACCGGGCAGTTCTCGGACGACGGGCGGTGTGCTCCGGCCCGACCCGGAATCAGCGCACCCGACTGCCCAGCATCTGCCGCACGCCCGCGACGAACAATTGCAGGCCGAAGTCGAAACGGGCGGTCGCGTCGGTGGTCTCGGCGAACGGCGCGGCATCGGGAGAGTCAGGGGTGGCCCGGGTGGTCTCGGGCAGCGCGCCCACCGCGTCCATCTGCATGCGGGCCTGCTCGTCGACGGTCTGCCCGAGGACGTAATACAACAGGGTGTAGGCGGCGAGGTCGGCTTCCTGGCGCGGCATTCCGGCGCGGATGGCAGCTCCCGCGAAGCGCTCGCGGCCCTTGCTGGTGGTCAGGCGGGAAGCGTAGGTCGCCGAGACCAGTTCGGCGCCGTCGCGGTAGGCCAGCAGGCAGTCGCGCAGGCGGTGGGCCAGTTCGGTGATCTGGCCGGACCAGCTCTCCTGCGCTACCGGGTCGTCCATCGGTGCCAGGATCCGGTCGGCGACCGCGCCGAGCAGCGCCTGCTTGTTCGGGAAGTGCCAGTAGAGCGCGCCGGGCTGCACCTTCAGCGAGCCGGCCAGCCTGCGCATGGTCAGATCGGCCAGACCGTATTCGTCGAGGATGGCGATCGCGCCCTCGACCACGTCCGCTCTGTGCAGTTGCACTCGCTCGTCACCTTCCTGACTCCTCCGGCGGGGCCTCGACGCTACCCGGCGTGGCCCGAGGCTGCCCGGGCGGTCGGCCGCCACGGCGTCCCGGAGGTTGCCCGGATTCGCCTCGGGGACGATCCGGGACGGTCCGACGGGTGCTTTGACTCACACCGGCCGCTCCCCTAACCTGAACGCTGTTCAAGCTTAGCCTGAACGCTGTTCAAGTTGTACGACTACCTCGGTCGAGGGGTCGTTTCCGTCGACCTCGAGTCCCGCCCGAAGGGAATTACGCCGTGACCCAGGCACCCGTTCAGACCGACATTCTCGAGATCGCGCGTGAGCAGGTGCTCGAGCGCGGCGAGGGACTGACCCAGGAACAGACCCTCGCGGTGCTTCGTCTCGGCGACGACCGGCTGGAGGCGCTGCTCGCGCTGGCCCACGATGTCCGGATGAAGTGGTGCGGCCCCGAGGTCGAGGTCGAGGGCATCATCAGCCTCAAGACCGGCGGCTGCCCCGAGGACTGCCACTTCTGTTCGCAGTCGGGCCTGTTCCAGTCGCCGGTGCGCGCCGCCTGGCTCGACATTCCCAGCCTGGTCGAGGCGGCCAAGCAGACCGCCAAGACCGGCGCCACCGAGTTCTGCATCGTCGCCGCCGTGCGCGGTCCGGACGCGCGGCTGATGGCGCAGGTCGCCGCCGGCGTCGAGGCCATCCGCAACGAGGTCGACATCCAGGTCGCCTGCTCGCTGGGCATGCTCAGCCAGGAACAGGTCGACCAGCTGGCCGCCATGGGCGTGCACCGCTACAACCACAATCTCGAGACCGCCAAGTCGCACTTCCCGAACGTGGTCACCACCCACACCTGGGAGGAGCGCTGGGACACCCTGCGCATGGTCCGCGAGGCGGGCATGGAAGTGTGCTGCGGCGGCATCCTCGGCATGGGGGAGACGCTCGAGCAGCGCGCCGAATTCGCCGCCCAGCTGGCCGAATTGGAGCCCGACGAGGTTCCGCTGAACTTCCTCAACCCGCGCCCGGGCACCCCCTTCGGCGATCTCGAGGTGTTGCCCGCGGCCGAGGCGCTCAAGGCCGTCGCCGCCTTCCGCCTGGCCCTGCCGCGCACCATCCTGCGCTTCGCGGGCGGTCGTGAGATCACCCTCGGCGACCTCGGTGCCAAGCAGGGGATCCTCGGCGGCATCAACGCCGTCATCGTCGGCAACTACCTGACCACGCTGGGCCGCCCGGCCGAGTCCGACCTGGACCTGCTGGGCGAGCTGAAGATGCCGATCAAGGCGCTCAACGACACACTCTGAAGCGGCGATACGGGGGCGACGACCACCATGAGCAGGGGCGACCATCGGCAGGGGCGACCATGAACAGGGGTGACCATGAGTAGTGTCGTGAACATGGACGAGCGCTACAACCCGTTCACCGGCCAACGGATCGTGCCCGGTGTCGACGACGCCGTGCCCGCCGCGGCCGCCCTCGGTCTGGAGCCGCCGCGCTTCTGCGAGGAGTGCGGCAGGCGGATGATCGTGCAAGTGAGCCCGGACGGCTGGTGGGCGAAGTGCTCCCGGCACGGCGTACTCGATTCCCGGCGTCTGGAACACCGGTAGTGATGGCGGGCAGCGGGATTCGCGCGGGCGGGGTGCGTAGGGAAGTCGCGGCGGGTCTGCTGGTGGCCGCGGCCGTGGTCACGGTCAGCCTGGTGGTGGGCGTCCTGTGGGGCCTGGTGTCGCCGACCGAGCAGTTGGTGGTCACCGAGCCCGATCGCGGGTCGGCGTTGATCGGGGAGAGCTTGCACCAGTTCGACGCGGTGGCGATGTTCGTCTGCTTCGGCGCGGTCACCGGTCTGGTGGCCGCGGTCGCCGTCTGGCGGCTGCTGCGTCCGGTGCGCGGTCCGCTGCTGCAACTGGGGCTGTTGTCGGGATCGCTCGTCGGTGCGTACGCGATGGCCCGCAGCGGTGAGACGGTGGCCGATCTGCTGCACCCGCGCGCCGAGGATCCGGCGGTCGGGACCGTCGTCACGCTGCCCACGGGCGTCGGGACCGGTCTGGCGCTGCTCGTGCAACCGCTGATCGCCTCCCTGGTCGTACTGTTCTTCGCCGCGCTGAGCACCTCCGACGATCTGGGCACCGGCTATACCAGCGCCTTCGGGCACGCCGTGCCGACGCCGCGGTGGAGTGCGGTCCCCGCGTTCGACAGGCCGGGGTGGGGTGGTGGCCTACCCGGCGCCGGTTCCACTCGCCGCGATTCCGGGCACCTGCCGGAGGCCGGCCGAACCCACTGACCCGATGCGGTCGGATGGATTGATCCGGCCGGGATAACCGGTGGCGTCCGCCGCATGCTCGGCGTTACCTTCACCGGTCGAGGGGAGGTGATGGACATGCGCGGACTCGACATGCCCGACGAGGCGGAACCCGGATCGATCCGGGCGGCCGAGCGCCCGGATCTCGCGGCCTGGCGGCGGCGCCACGAACTACGGCGATCCAATGTGGCGCAGCCGATTCCGAGCGGGCGTCGCTACCGCAGAACGGACAAGCATCGCAAGCGGTCGTACGACGCGTAGTTCTGTGGGGCGCTCAGGTGCGCGGGCGCAGCGCGGCGAACTCGTCGGTGACGCGCAGGCCGGAGTCGGTGAAGCGATGGACGGCGGCGGGGCGGCCCCCCGCGCGTCCCGGGGCGGCGGTGTCGCCGGTGGGGACGATGACCTTGCGGCGGTTGAGGACGCGCTGGAGGTTGGTGGTGTCCACGTCGTATCCCAAGGCCGCGCAGTAGATTTCGCGTAGCACCGACATCGTGAAGGTCGCCGGGGCGAGGGCGAAGGCGATATTGGTGTAGGACAGCTTCGCGGCCAGGCGGGTACGGGCGTGCTCGACGACCGTGCCGTGGTCGAAGGACATGCGGGGGAGCGCGGAGACCGGGTGCCAGGCGGTGTCGTCGGGCAGTTCCGGTTCGGCGGTCAGCGGGACCAAGCCGAGATAGGCCGAGGCGATACGGCGCGGGCCGGGGACGCGATCCGGGTCGCTGAAGACCGACAGCTGCTCGAGGTGGGCCAGTTCGCGCACGTCCACCTTCTCCGCGAGCTGGCGGCCCGCGGAGGCGTCGAGGTCTTCGTCGTCGCGCAAGCGGCCGCCGGGCAGCGACCAGGTGCCCTTCTGGGGATCGAGTGCGCGCTCCCACAGCAGGACGGCGAGTTCGGGGCGACGGCCGCCGTGCACGCTCCGTTGCGCCCCGGTAACGGCAGTCGCATCGCGCTGACCTGCTGTTTCCTTGTCGTCGAAGCGGCGAACCTGGAACACCGCGGTGAGTGTTTCGTGAACAGTGTTACTATGGGGCACGTTTTCGATTGTAAGTCGAAAACCTGGTTGGTGCGAATCGCAGCGTCGCGTGACACGGATACGGGCGTCGGCGGCCGCACGAGGAAGGGAGCCGTCATGGCGACAACAGGTGTGCAGCCCGCGCCTGCGCTGATGGAACAGGTGGTCGACGGGCCCACCGGGTACACCGGGGTGGCGGCGACGCCGGAATGGGCCGAGGAGATCAAGCGCCTGGCTCGTGAGCGCAACGCGACCATTCTCGCGCACAACTATCAGCTGCCCGAGATCCAGGACATCGCCGATCACGTCGGCGACTCGCTGGCGCTCTCGCGGATCGCGGCCGAAGCTCCCGAGGACACCATCGTGTTCTGCGGCGTGCACTTCATGGCCGAGACCGCCAAGATCCTCAGCCCGGACAAGACGGTACTGATCCCCGACCAGCGCGCCGGATGCTCGCTGGCCGACTCGATCACCGCCGACGAGCTGCGGGCGTGGAAGGCGGAGTTCCCTGAGGCGGTCGTGGTGTCGTATGTGAACACCACCGCCGAGGTCAAGGCGCTCACCGACATCTGCTGCACCTCGTCCAACGCGGTCGACGTGGTCGCCTCCATCGACCCCGAGCGCGACGTGCTGTTCCTGCCCGACCAGTTCCTCGGCGCGCACGTCAAGCGGGTCACCGGCCGGGAGAACATGCACATCTGGGCCGGCGAGTGCCATGTGCACGCGGGCATCAACGGCGAGGAACTCACCGAGCAGGCGCGCACCCACCCCGACGCCGAGCTGTTCGTGCACCCCGAATGCGGCTGCGCCACCTCGGCGCTGTACCTCGCGGGTGAGGGCTCGTTCCCCGCCGACCGGGTGCGCATCCTGTCCACCGGCGGCATGATCGACGCCGCCAAGGCGGCGAAGTCGAGCCAGGTGCTCGTCGCCACCGAGGTCGGCATGCTGCATCAGCTGCGCAAGGCCGCGCCCGGCATCGACTTCCAGGCGGTCAACGACCGGGCGTCGTGCCCGTACATGAAGATGATCACCCCGGCAGCGCTGCTGCGGTGCCTGGTCGAAGGCGCCGACGAGGTGCACGTCGATCCGGAGACCGCCGCGCTGGGCCGCAACTCGGTGCAGCGGATGATCGCGATCGGCAATCCAGGCGGCGGTGAGTGAACCGTCGCTGACGGTTGGACGGTGCGCGGCTGTCCGGTATCCGGAATCGCGGTCGCGCACCCGAATCCGCACGCGTGATCCGCGCGCGGGCGCTCGGAGCGAAAGGCACGAGAACATGACGGCTC
Organism: Nocardia higoensis; assembly: GCF_015477835.1. Classification (NCBI taxonomy): domain Bacteria; kingdom Bacillati; phylum Actinomycetota; class Actinomycetes; order Mycobacteriales; family Nocardiaceae; genus Nocardia; species Nocardia higoensis. The sequence goes on from NZ_JADLQN010000009.1 coordinate 61,894, forward strand.
CGGCGACGATCGAATGGGAGGCCACGGCCGACCTGGTGGTGATCGGCGGCGGCGTGGCGGGACTGACGGCGGCACGCACCGCCTCGCTGCGCGGACTGCGGGTGCTGGCACTGAGCAAGGGCGGCCCCACCGACACCTCCACCCAGTACGCGCAGGGTGGCATCGCGGTGGTCGCCCCGCACGGCGACTCGGTGGAATCCCACGTTCGCGACACGGTGGAAGCAGGCGGCGGGCTCTGTGACGAGGCGGCGGTGCGCTCCATCGTCGAAGGCGGCCGGGCCGCGGTCGACGCGCTGACCGACCTCGGCGCGGTGTTCGACCTCGGTCGCGACGGCCAGATCTCCCGCACCCGCGAAGGTGGGCACAGCACCCGGCGCATCATCCACGCCGGCGGCGACGCCACCGGCGCGGAGGTGCAGCGGGCGCTGAATGCGGCCGGGCTGCCGGTGTTGTTCGGCGCGGCCGCCTGCGAGGTGGTCACCGGACCCCACGGCGTGCAGGGCGTGATCGTGGTGTCGGACAGAGGTTTCGGCGTCGTGCACACCCCCGCCGTGCTGCTGGCCACCGGCGGACTCGGGCAGCTCTACGCGCTGAGCACCAATCCGCCCGGCGCGACGGCCGACGGTGTCGCACTGGCGCTGTGGGCGGGCGCGGCGGTCGCGGATCTGGAGTTCGTGCAGTTCCATCCGACCGTGCTGCACACCCCCGGCGGCATCGGTCGCCGCCCGCTGATCAGCGAAGCGGTGCGCGGCGAGGGGGCGGTGCTGGTCGACCGCGCGGGCCGGTCGGTGACCGCGGGAGTGCATCCGCGCGGTGATCTGGCTCCGCGCGATGTGGTGTCCACCGCGATCGCGGCCAGGATGCGCGAACTCGGCACCGATCACGTGTACCTCGACGCGCGTGCCATCGACGGTTTCACCGACCGGTTCCCGACCATCACTGCCTCGTGTCTGGCCGCCGGAATCGACCCGCGCGCCGACCTGATCCCGGTCGCGCCTGCCGCGCACTACCAGTGCGGCGGTGTGGTCACCGATCCGCACGGTCGGACCGGGGTGCCGGGGCTGTACGCGGCGGGCGAGGTCGCGCGCACCGGACTGCACGGGGCGAATCGCCTGGCCTCCAACAGTCTGCTGGAAGGTCTGGTCGTCGGTGAGCGGGTGGGCGCGGCCGTCGCCGAACGCCGCGAGATCCCCGCCGAGGTGACCGAGATCCGCACCCGCGCCATGCCGCGGGTGTCACGTGCCGCCCTCCAGCAGATCATGACCACCCACGCCGCCGTCGTCCGCGACGGCGACGGACTGGCCGAGGCGAGCAGGCGGCTGGAGCGCGCCGTGCTGCGCGACCTGTCCTCCCGTTACTCCCGGACGAGGTCGGCGACAGACGAACAGGATCCGGGCACAACGGAATCGGCTGCCCGGCGGATCGCCGAACTGGAAGACGGTGCGCTCACCCTGACCGCGCGGGTACTGCTGCTCGCCGCGGCCGCCCGCACCGAGAGCCGCGGCTGCCACACCCGCACCGACTATCCGTCGGCCGACCCAGAACTGCGTCGCCCCATCGCGATCCGGCTCGATCCCGACGGGCATCCGGATCTGCTGGATTCGCTCGACCGGCCCGCCCATCACGATCTGCGAAGCCTTCCCGATCAGCCCGGCGTGCTGCGCAGTCTTCCCGACCCACCGGCCGGCGATCCCGACGGCCCGGAACTCGCGGCCGTCCCGTGACGCTGCCCGACGACCACGAGAACAGGAGTGCCCCCATGGCCTTGGACGCCGCTCTGGACCGCGACGCCGTGCTGACCCTCATCCGCACCGCGCTCGACGAGGATCTGCGCTACGGACCGGACGTCACCACGAACGCCACCGTCCCCGCCGATGCCACCAGCAAGGCCTCGGTGGTCTCCCGTCGGCCCGGCACGGTCGCGGGCATCGACATCGGCCTGCTGGTGCTCGACGAGGTGATCGGCGCCGGCGCCTACGAGATCACCGACCGCGTGCCCGACGGCACCAGGGTCGAGCCGGGACAGTCGGTGCTCGGCGTGATCGCGCCCACCCGCGGCCTGCTGACCGCCGAGCGCACCATGCTGAACCTGGTCTGCCACCTCTCGGGCATCGCCACCGCCAGCGCCGCCTGGGTGGACGCGGTCGAGGGCACCGGGTGCGCGATCCGCGACAGCCGCAAGACCCTGCCCGGCCTGCGGGCCTTGCAGAAGTACGCGGTGCGCGTCGGCGGCGGCGTCAATCACCGGATGGGTCTGGGCGATGCCGCGCTGATCAAGGACAACCACGTGGTCGCCGCCGGTTCGGTGGTCGCGGCGCTGCGGGCGGTGCGCGAACTCGCCCCCGACATCGCCTGCGAGGTCGAGGTGGACAGCCTCGAACAGCTCGACGCGGTGCTCGCCGAGAACGTGGAACTGGTGCTGCTGGACAACTTCCCGCTGTGGCAGACCCAGGCCGCCGTGCAGCGCCGCGATGCCGTCGCCCCGCAGACGAAGCTGGAGTCCTCCGGCGGGCTGACGCTGGACGTGGCCGCCGACTACGCCCGCACCGGCGTCGACTACCTCGCGGTCGGCGCGCTCACCCACTCGGTCGGCGTGCTCGACCTCGGTCTGGACATGTAGCCGATCTCGGTCGGCGACATCGAGAGGTCCGTTCGCCGGGCGGTCACGAGCACGCCCGTCGGCTCGGCCGCGGTGCGGCCGACCTGGCAGCGCATCGAATCGTCCTGCCTCGGTGGGATCAGAGGGCGCGCACCATTGTCAGCTGGTGTAGTTTCGCGGGCCTCGGTTTCCGGGTCGCCCCAGAGGTCGGCGGTAGGGGAGCCCGCACCGGCACGGGTGAACAGCGCACGCAGCGCGGGCCGGTCGGTTTCGGTTACCTGCCGTATCTCCATACGCCCAACCTAACCCGCGGATCGTCGCGGGCTACCTGCGACCGCTGGAGCAGCAGGGGGCGCAAAGCGTTTCGTCACGCTCGACACTCGTCGACGACCGTCCCAGGGCTGCTCCGATCACCGACTCCGCGTTCGGCGGAAGCTTCGATCAGGCCGTGAGTTCGCGTTCCAGCGGGGTGCGGAAGCGGGGGATGGTGCGCATGTCGCCGAACCACGCACCGATGCGCTCGGCCTCGGCGGCGACGTGTTTCTCGGCGTCGGATCCGATGTCCTCGAGCAGGCGGAAGACGATCTCGCCGGAGGTGCGCTGGGCCCAGCCGCCGACGATGCGACCGTCCCACCAGATGGTGGGCCCGATATTGCCGTTCCGGTCGAACAGCGCGCCCGCGTGCGGGCCGAGGAACCAGTCGCGGGACTGCCAGGCCATCGGGGTGGGGTCCAGCGCGGGCAGCAGCGCGGCGGCCGGTTCGACGCTCGGCGCGGGATCGAGGTCGTCGGCGAGAACCACGCCGGGGACGCCGTCCAGGTCCACCTCGGCCACGTCCAGCCGGGACAGCGCCGAACGGACGTGGGCGACAGTCCATCCGGTCCACCACTTGATGTCCGACACCGGGGCCGGTCCGAAGGCGCTCAGCCAGCGGCGCACGACATCCGCCCTGCCCTCGTCGGCCGGGACATCGGGTATACCGTCCGGCAGCCAGGTTTCGATGGGTTCCCAGGTGTACTGACTGCTCGACCAGCTGCCGTTGGGCCTGCCGCGCACGATCCTGCCCTCGGCGCCGAGCACCACCAGCATCCACGTGGTGATGTTCGTCGGCCGCGAATACGCCTTGCCCGGCGAGACGTCGACGGCGGTTCGCAACCGCGGCACCGCCTTGCTCAACTGCGCTCCTGTCGCCGCGCCGAGAGACAGCAGCGTGTCGTGGGTCTCGCGTTCCACCTCGGCCCACCACGTCGCCACGTCACCGTCCAGCACGCCCGCCTGCTCGATCAGCTTGCAGTAGGTGCGTCGCTGCTTGACCGCCAGCGCGTCGGTCACCGAGGAGCGCAGTGCGCCCAGGAAATCCACCGGCACCACGAACATGGTGCGGCGCATCGCCAGCAGTCGCACGAGGGTCCGCTCCTCGTAGAGGGTGCGCTCGATGTCGGCGGGTGTCACCGTCGTGGATCGGGCGGCGACCGAGAGGTGGACCGTGGCGGGATCGGTGGCGTGCAATGCGACCAGCGAGCGCACGATTCCGACGACATCCTCGGCGGCGGGGCCGGTACGCGCGGCCGCGTCGAGACGATGGCGCTTGGCCAGGCGGGCGCGTCGTTCTTCGACGCCGATCGAACGCATGTGCGGATTCTACTGTGCCGGGGCGGTATCGGACATCTCGTCGAACCGGCCGTCGGGTCGAACTCGGTCGACGTCGAGCGATGCGTCCTCGACTGTCCTGCCGCGAGCGAGATATTGGTATACGCATACCAATAAGGTGGTACATTCGTATCATCACAAGCGGATGTAAGGGGAGACATGCCCAAGCTCGGACACTTCGCCGACGCGGCGGAAAAGGCCAGGTTCCTGCGCGCCTACGACGCCGTTGCCGCCCGCTGGCCGGTGCCCTCGGTCGACCTCGATATCGCGACCTCGTTCGGAACCACGCGGGTGCGCAAGTCGGGGGTGGGGGAAGGCGCGCCGCTGCTGCTGTTGCCCGGGATCGGCGGCAATGCCATGTTCTGGGAGCCGTTCATCGAGGAACTGGCCCGTGATCGTGTCGTGTACACCAGCGATGTCCTGGGATGGGCGGGCCGCGGCGAGCAGACCGCTCCGATACGAGATGAAGCCGATATCGCCGAGTGGGGTACTCAGCTCGTCGCCGGGCTCGGCGTCGAGCGGATCCATCTCGCGGGCTACTCGGCGGGCGCCTGGCTCGCCACCGTGATCGGGGCCGCGGGCGACAACCGGCTGGCGGGCATCAGCTTGCTCGAGCCGGCGCCGGCCACCTTCGCCCGGCCGCCGTGGAAGGTGCTGCGCAAGTTCCTGTTCGCCGGATTCCGCCCGACCAGAGCCAAGATCGAGAAGCTCAACCAGTGGCTCTCGCCGGCCATCCGGCTCACCGAAGAGGACTGGGCTCTCACGTTGAGCGCCTTGGCGTTCCGGCCCGGCATGCCCTGGGCGCGGCCGCTGCCCGCCGAGCGGTTCCGCCGCGATCACCGCGCCGCTACTGGTGATCTTCGGCGCCGAGACGGTCGTCCACGATGCCGAACAGGTGGCGGATCTCGTCCGGCAGCGCGTTCCCTCGGCCGAGATCGAGATCTATCCCGGCGTCGGCCACGACCTGCTCTGGGCGATCCCGGAGCAGGTGATACCGCGGTGGCTCGAATTCGTCGACAGCCACGACCCCGTGACGCTCGACTGACGAAACGACCGGCGATCGGATCGAGAACACGGTAGCCGTCGGTGCGGCCGCCGCCTGCCGGTCGCGCGATGAGCGCCTTCGCCGGCGAGGCCGCCCGGCCGCAGCGACATCACGGCGGGGTAGGGCGTGTCAGCCCGGCAGATCCAGCATCGGTGGGATGTTCAGCGCGGCGCACGCCTCGCGCACGGCGTGGATCTCGGCGATGTCGAGGCGCCCATCGGCGTTGGCGATCATGATGCCGATCTGGACGACGGCGCGCGCCTGGTCGGGCTTGCCCGCGACCTTGGTGATCTGCTGGATGAGATGGGTCTTGCCGAACGCGGGGTCGGCGAGGACACGATCGCAGTTGGCGTCGAACAACTGGCGCAGCTCGTCGGCGGGGAAGGCGTCGAGGGTGGGTTCGGTGGTGATCAAGTTCGCCACCCGCATGCGCTCGTCAGGGGCGATGGTGCCGTCGGCGGCGGCGACCAGCGCGCACATGCCCATCACCGCGTCCCGGAAGGCGCCGCCGCGGAATTCGTTCTTCTTCTCCATCAGCTGCTTGCGCCATTGCGGGGCCTTGTCGGCGAGATCCAGGAGACGGGAGATGGTGTTGGCGTTGTGGAACAGCTTGTTGATGAAGGACATGGCGCACTCCCGCGAGCAAGGGCCGGGACGACTCGTCCCGCACGACGATCGGAAGGTAGCAGACGGACGTGATGTTCCGTGCTCTGAGCAGGGAAGGAATGCTCGGCGCGCACCGCGAGTTGTCGCAGAAGTGAGCGACGACGACATCAGAGTGCCGAGGGACGAACCCGTGGATCCCAGCTACCGGTGGCAGGGCGAAGAACTCGATCTGGACGGCTATCTCGCCGGCATCGGATTCACCGGTGAGCGCGAGCCGACCATCGCGACGTTGCGCGAGCTGGTCCACCGGCACACCACCACTCTCCCGTTCGAGAATCTGGAGGCGCTGTTCGGGCGACCGGTGGCGCTGGGGCCCGCCGAGGTGCAGGACAAGATGATCCGGCGCGGGCGCGGCGGCTACTGCTACGAGAACGTGAGTTTGTTCGCGGCCGCGCTGGAGCGGCTCGGGTTCGGGGTGACCGGCCTCAGCGCCCGCGTGACCATGGGGGCGGTTGCCGCCCGGCCCGCCACACACGCGCTGCTGCGGGTCACCACGGCCGACGACGACCGGGTATGGATCTGCGATGTCGGATTCGGCCAGGGGCCGTCCGAACCGTGGGAGCTAAGCGCCCGGCCGGAGGAATTCACGTTGGGGCAGTGGCGCTTCCGTTTCGAGCGCCGTGTCGGCGAGCTCGGCACCGACCTGTGGGCGCTGCACCAGTTCGGCAAGGACGGCTGGGTCGAACGGCACACTTTCACCACGAATCCGCAGTACCGGATCGATTACGAGGTCGGCAACCACTACGTCTCGACCTCGCCGCGCTCGCCGTTCACCACGCGCCCGTTCGTCCAGCGGTTCCTGCCGGATGTCAGGCACGTCCTCGACGGCCGCACCCTGACCTCCGAACGGCCCGATGGCACCGTGGAGTCGCGGGAACTGGAGATCGACGAACTTCCCGGGGTGCTCAAAGGCGTCTTCGACATCGAGCTGACCGACGAGGACGCCCACGCGCTGACCACGGGGAAGTGGACCGAGCGATCTTTGCGCTCCGAAATGCCGTGAGGACGACGGTCTGGAAGCTCCGGCACTCCCACGCAACCGAACTTGTCAACGCCGGTCTCCGGCTCGGACGAACGCGGTCCGGTATTCGACGAGAAGGTCGGCGGGGCCGTTGTGCGTGCGGTAGTGCGGGGCCAGTGGGAAACGAACAGGTAGTAGAGGTGTGGGGGGCCGGCTAGCTGTCGGGGCGCGTGCTCCGCGCGTGCTCCGCCGGAAGCGAGCGGCGCACCCACCAGGCTCGGGCGGCCGCCGGTCCCGCGACGCGGAGTTTGCGGGTCGCGCCGACGGTCGCGCGGCCGGCGAAGACGTTGTAGTCCATGTACTCGATGCGGTCCAGGATTTCGGAGTAGAGCGTGTACGCGGTGGCCACGCACGGTCGCGCCCACGGCGACAACATCCCGATGCCCGGTGCGGCGCTGCGATAGACAGCGCGGGTGGCGGAGACCTGCTCGGCGAGCGCGGCTCTGACCGCCGCATCGGCCAGACCGTTGGCGCGGCACCACTCGAGGCGGCCGCGGTCCACGCCGAAGGCGGCCAGTTCGTCGGCCGGGAGGTAGATGCGCCCTCGGTCGAGGTCTTCGGCGATGTCGCGCAGGAAATTCGTGAGCTGGAAAGCGTCGCCGAGGGCGGCCGCGAACGGGGCCGCTTCGGCGGGGTCGGTGACCGTGCCCAGCACCGGCAGCAATTGCAGGCCGATCACCTGGGCCGAGCCGTAGGTGTAGCGCTGCAGGTCGGCGCGGGTCGGGTAGTCACGCAACAGCAGGTCCATGCGCATCGAGCTCAGGAACGCCGAGAACAGCGCCGGGTCGATCGCGTAGCGGCGCACGGTGTCGGCCAGCGCCAGTGCGACCGGCACCCCGTCACCGCGGCTGTCGCCGTCGCGGCCGTTGCTGCTGCGCCCGTGGCCGGGGAATCCGCCGCCGTTGCGGGCGTTGTCGTCGAGGGCAGCGTTGTCGTCGAGCGTGTCGCCGTCGCCGTGGAGCGCGTCGGCGAGTTCCCGGGCGGCCCGGTCGATCCGGCCGCTGATCGCCTCGGGGCTCGTGCTCTGTCCCGGCATGTCGACGAGATCGTCCACATGCCGGGCAAACCCGTAGAGGGCGTGGACCGCCGGTCGCCGGTCGGGCGGCAGCAAGCGGGTCGCGAGGAAGTAGGTGCGACCGTGTGCCGCGTTCAGCTCCCGGCATCGGGTGTAGGCCCGGCGAAGCGCGGGGTCGGTGATCCGGGCGGCGGTGAGTTCACGCTGCGTCATGGCGAACCTTGTCGTCGTGGCGAACCTTGTCGTCGACCTTGTCGTGGCGGATGTTGCCAGGACTGATGTTGTCACGGCGCACCTTCCTCGGGCGGGCGACGGCACCGGACCGGGCGACACCGGTGACGCGATCGGCCGCGAGCCGCCCGGAGATGAGGGCCGTCGGCACTCCGACGCCCGGAGTCGTCCCCGAGCCGGCGAGGACGGCGTTGTCGACGAAGCGGGGGAAGTTGTTCGGCCGGAACGGCCCGGTCTGGGCGAGATTGTGCGCGTAGCTGAACGGCGTGCCCGCCGTCATGTCCTGCTTCGCCCAGTCGGCGGGCGTCAGGGTCGCCAGGATCCGCGCCGAATCCGTGAGCCCCGGCGCGACCCGTTCGGCGGCGACGGCGAGCACCTCGCGCAGGTAGCGGTCGCCGTCGACGCTCCAGTTCAGCGCGGGCGCACCCCGGCGCGCCGTGAGGTTGGGCACCGGCGCGAGCACCGACAGCAGATCCTGCCCGGGCGGGGCCAGCGTCGGGTCCGTCGCGGTCGGCCGGGTGATCAGCAACGAGGGATCACTCATCGTCTCGCCCCGGCCGACGAGTTCGTCGAAGGTCTCCCGCCAGGCCGCGCCGAAGCTGATGGTGTGGTGACCGATGTCGGATCCGACCGGAGCGCCGACATGGACGATCGCGGCCGACGGCGCCGCCCGTAACGGCACTGGACGACGGGGCACGCGCCCGAGCAGCCGGTGGCTGATGTGCGGCTCGGTGGTCAGGACCACGGCATCACAGGCCAGCCGTTCGCCGTCGGCGGTCCGCACCGCCGTGACGCGCGAGCCGGAGCGCTCCAGTTCCGTCACCGTGGCGCCGTAACGGAACTCCACCCCGGCGTCGGCCGCCGACGCCGCCAGCGCGTCCGGGAGCGCGCGCACGCCGCCCTTCGGGAAGTAGACCCCCGCGATGGTGTCCATGTAGGCGATGACGGCGTATACCGCGAGCGCCCGGTGCGGTGCCACACCCGCGTACAGGGACTGGAAGCTGAAGACCCGCCGCAGCCGCTCGTCGTGCAGGCGCCGGGAGATCTGCGCGTCGACCGAGCGGAATCCGCCCAGCGCCGCCACCCGCGCCAGCGACGGGGTGAGCACCGACAGCGGGGAATCCATATTGGCCGCGATGAACCGGTCGTACTGGGCGCGGTAGAGCTCTCCGAGCCAATCACGCAGGCGCAGATATCGTTCGGCTTCCGCGACGCCGGAGAATCGGCGCACCTCGTCGTACATCGCGTCGGCGTCGCTGTGCACGGCCAGCCGCGAGCCGTCGGCGAAGCGGGCGTCGTAGGCCGGGTGCATCGGCAACAGTTCGAGCCTGCCCTCGACGCTGTCGCCGACCGCCGCGAAGGTCTCGTCGAGGATGTCGCGCATGGTCAGCACGGTCGGGCCGGTGTCGAGCCGGTAGCCGTCGACGTCGAGCCTGCCGGCCCGCCCGCCGGGGTGCCCGTCGCGTTCGACGACCACGACTTCCCGGCCGCGTCCGGCCAGGTGCGCAGCCGCCGACAGCCCGGACAGGCCGGCCCCGACGACCACTACTCGATCAGTTCTGCCGTGCACAATTCGCATCGTTTCGTCCTCCTGAGTCCATGTCTACCGGGAAGACTACCTGACAAATGATGCATAAACGATGCATTCTGCCAGATGATCTTCGTTCGCCGGGTAAACCGTGGAGTTCTCGTCCTCGGAGTACCCCCTCTCGTCCAGTACCGTCGGCCGCGTGCGTACCTATCGGAGCAAACTCGCTGTTCTGTTCGCCGCACCTGTGCTGGTCGTGGTCTCCTGCAGCTCGGGTCCCGACCAGCCGGAGACCGTCGCGGGCCGATTCGCCGACGCGCTCGACAGCGGCGATATCGCGGCCGCCGCGGCGCTCACCGACGATCCGGCGCGCGCGAGCGAGACGCTGAGCGGGCTCTACGACGGGCTGGGCACGCGGGTCGACTACGAGGTGAGCGGCGTCGACGGCGACGAATTCACGCTCGCCGCCACCTGGACACTGGGTTCCGCGGCAGACGAGTGGACCTACACCACCACCGGTGTGTCCACCGGAGGCGACGACCCGAGGATCCGGTGGAACCCGGCGACGCTGGCGCCCGGTCTGGACAAAGGGCCGCTGTTCTACGGCCCCGCCCGCTCCGCGCCCGCCCGGGTGCTGGACGCGGCGGGTGACGAACTCATGACCGAGCAGATCGTCACGTTGATGACTGTCTCCGCCGAGGCCGACACCGCCGCGGTGGCCGCACTGTTGTCGCCGCTGGCCCCCGGCATCACGGCCGAGAGCTTGCGAGCGGATCTGGTGGAGAAGGGCGGACCGGTCACCGCGATCTCGCTGCGCGCCGAGGACATCGCCCCGATCCAGGAGCGGCTGGCCGCCCTGCCCGGCGTCACGCTCGCACCGCAGACCCGGCTGCTCGCCGTCGACAAGGCGCTGGCCTCGCCCGCCCTGTCCGGACTGGCCGACCTCTGGCAGAGCGAGGCCGACGAGGCGGCGGGCTGGGCGGTGCGCGCCCGCACTCCCGAAGGCACCGAACGCATCGCGGGGGAGAACCCGAGACCGACCGCCGACATCCGCACCACCCTCGACCTCGGTCTGCAACGGGCGGCCGAGGACGCACTGGCGCCGCTGCCCCAGCCCGCCGCGATCGTGGCGATCCAGCCGTCGACGGGCGATGTGGTGGCGATCGCGCAGAATCCCGCCGCCGACGCGCAGGGCCCGATCGCGCTGTCGGGGCTGTACCCGCCCGGCTCGACGTTCAAGACCGTGACCGTGTCGGCGGCGTTGCAGGCCGGAGAGGTCACCGCCGACACCGTGCTGCCCTGTCCCGGCGCGGCCACCATCGAGGGTCGCCGGATCCCCAACGACGACAACTTCGATCTCGGCGAGGTCCCGCTGCACACCGCGTTCGCGCGCTCGTGCAACACCACGATGGGTCTGCTCGGCGTGGACCTGCCCGCCGACGGCCTGACCGGGGCCGCGGCCCAGCTCGGTCTCGGTGTCGATTACCTCACCCCGGGCCTGACGACCGTCACCGGCGCGGTGCCGCCCGCCGATACCCCGGCCGCCCGGGTCGAGGCCGCCATCGGGCAGGGCACGGTGACCGCGTCACCGTTCGGGATGGCGCTGGTCGCGGCGTCCATCGCGCACGGGTCGGCGCCCGTCCCGGCGGTGGTCGCGGGGCGTCCCGGCACCGCCGACCGCCGGCCCGAGGCGCTGCCCGCCGCGGTGGCCGAACAGCTGCGCGCGATGATGCGCGAGACTGTGACCGCGGGCACTGCGACGGCGCTCGCCGACCTCCCGGATGTGCTCGGCAAAACCGGCACCGCGGAGTACATCGACGACACCCACGCGCACGGCTGGTTCGTCGGTATCGCCGGAGATCTCGCGTTCGCGGTGTTCGCCGCGGACGCGGGCAGCTCGGCTCCGGCCGTCGAAACCGCGGGCCGGATGCTGCGCGCGCGACAGTAGCTGTCCGCTATCCTCCAACGTCACCGGAGCCGGCCCGATTTCGGTGGTCGGGCAGACCCCGGCTGAGGCGTGCCGAACTCCCACGGCCCGCTACACTCGTCGGCGGGCCGTACCTGCGGTCAACATGTGGGATGTCACGATTTCGAGAAGGTTCGGAGTAGGCGCCATCGATACCGGTCAGTTGATCGCGGAGCATTACCGCCTGGTCGAGCGGATTGGTAGCGGCGGCACAGGCGTGGTCTGGCGTGCCACCGACGAGCGCTTGCGACGTTCCGTGGCGATCAAGCAGATACAGATCAAGCCCAGCCTGCCCGAGGCCGAGCGCGACATCATGCGCCAGCGGGCCATCCGCGAGGCGCGCAACGCGGCTCGCTTCCAACATCCCAACGCCATCGTGGTCTTCGATATCACCGAGCACGACGGTGATCCGTGCCTGGTGATGGAGTACCTGCAGTCGCGCAGCCTGGCCGCGGTGCTCGCCGCCCAGGGCACGCTGCCGCTGACGCAGGTGGCCAGGATCGGCGAGCAGGTGGCCTCGGCGCTGATCGCGGCGCACAACGCGGGCATCGTGCATCGCGACGTGAAACCGGGCAACGTGCTGCTCGACGATCACGGCACGGTCAAGATCACCGACTTCGGCATCTCGCGCGCCGCGGGCGACGCCACCCTCACCGAGACCGGCCTGATCTGCGGCACCGCCGCCTACCTCGCCCCCGAGGTGGCCCGCGGCTCCGATCCGACCCCGGCCTCCGACGTGTTCTCCCTCGGCGCGACGCTGTTCCACGCGCTGGAAGGCGAGCCGCCCTACGGCGCCAGCGCCAACCCGCTCGCGGTGCTCTACGCCGCGGCGAACGGGCAGGTCAGCCAGCCGCGCAATGCGGGTCCGGCGACCGAGTTCCTGCTCGCGCTGCTCGACCCGGACCCCGATGTCCGGCCGAGCATGCGGGTCGCGCGTGACACCCTCACCGCGTTCGCCGACGCCGGTTCGGCCGCGCCCGTCGGTTTCGTCCCGGCCAGCGAGGCCTACGCCCGCAGGCAGGGCGCTGAACCCGACGCGGCGACCAGGGCCCTGCGCTCGCCCACGCCCGCGCAGCACCCCACCCGGCACGAACGCCCGCTGCCGCCCGCGCAGCACAGTGTCGCCCACCCGGAGACGGCCGCGCATCCCACCACCGCCCCCGCGCGGTCGGGTTCGGCGAGCGGCGGCAAGCGGCGGGCGGTGCTGATCGGCGGGCTCGCCGGCGGCTTGGTCGCGGTCTCGGCGCTGCTGATCGGGACGATGAACGACTCCGATTCCAACGGCTCGGTGGCCCAGGCGAATACGCCCGCCTCCTCGACCGCCAAGCCCGGCGCCACGACGACCACCGCCGCGGCGCTCGGCGCGACGCCCAGCAGCGGCACCGTCGACTGGGGTTCGGCCGGTCAGCTGATCGTCGACTTCTACAACAGCCCGAGCAGTTCGTGGTCGTTGCTGACCCCGGCCGCGCAGGCCGCCTACGGCAGTCAGCAGGACTTCCAGGACTATTGGAGTTCGCGCATCATCGAGAGCTTCGCCAACATCAACGCCGCGAACGGCGCGAACAACAGCGACGGATCGGTCGACATGCGGCTGGGCAACATCACCGTCGGTGGCACGTCCAAGCCGATGGTGCTGCGGGTGGTCGCCCACAACGGCAAGCTGCTCATCGACAGCGACACCCGGTAGTCGGCGGCGACATCTGCCCAGGCCCCCGATTCGCGCACGGATCGGGGGTGGAGGGTGACGGCCCTCACCGACGGCCGCCCATTAGGCTGGTAGCGGCAACTTTCCTGTTGCCGGACCGCCGCCGGACGAAGGAATCGACACCGACATGACATCCCGCATCGAGCTCGCCCGCGTCGATCTGCGCGGTCGTACTCCTTCCACTGCCGAGCTGCGCACCGCGCTGCCGCGTGGAGGAGTCGACGTGGACTCGGTGCTCCACCATGTGCGGCCGGTGGTCGAGGCGGTGCGCGATCGCGGCGCGGCGGCGGCCCTGGAGTACGGCGAGAAGTTCGACGGGGTCGTCCCGGAGACCGTGCGGGTGCCCGCCGAGCAGCTGCGCCGCGCGCTCGACGAACTCGATCCCGCCGTCCGCGCGGCACTCGAGGAATCCATCTCCCGCGCGCGCAAGGTGCACGCCGACCAGCGGCGCACCGACACCACCACCGAAGTCGTGCCCGGCGGCACCGTCACCGAGCGGTGGGTGCCGGTGGAGCGCGTCGGGCTGTACGTGCCCGGCGGCAATGCCGTCTACCCGTCCAGCGTGGTGATGAATGTCGTGCCCGCCCAGGCCGCGGGCGTCGGCTCGCTGGTCGTGGCTTCTCCGCCGCAGGCGAACTTCGGTGGGCTGCCGCACCCGACCATCCTGGCCGCCGCGCGATTGCTCGGCGTCGACGAGGTGTGGGCGGTCGGCGGCGCGCAGGCCGTGGCACTGCTGTCCTACGGCGGCACCGACACCGACAGCGGCGAACTCGCGCCGGTCGATCTGATCACCGGCCCGGGCAACATCTATGTCACCGCCGCCAAGCGACTGTGCCGCGGCCTGGTCGGTATCGACGCCGAAGCGGGCCCCACCGAGATCGCGATCCTGGCCGACGCCACCGCCGACCCCGCGCACGTGGCCGCCGACATGATCAGCCAGGCCGAACACGACGTGCTCGCCGCCAGCGTGCTGGTCACCGACAGCGCGGCGCTGGCCGACGCGGTGGACGCCGCGCTGTCCGCGCAGATGCCCGTGGTCAAGCACGCCGAGCGGGTGCGCGCCGCGCTGACCGGCGCGCAGTCGGGCACCGTGCTGGTCGACGACATCGACCAGGGGCTGCGGGTGGTCGACGCCTACGCCGCCGAACACCTCGAGATCCAGACCGCCGACGCCCCGGCCGTGGCCGCGCGGGTGCGCAATGCCGGCGCGGTGTTCGTCGGCGCCTACGCCCCGGTCAGCCTGGGCGACTACTGCGCGGGCTCCAACCACGTGCTGCCCACCGCCGGCTGTGCCCGGCACTCCTCGGGCCTGAGCGTGCAGACCTTCCTGCGCGGCATCCACGTCGTCGAATACACCGAGGCGGCGTTGAAGGACGTCGCCGGACACGTGGTCGCGCTGTCGACCGCCGAGGATCTGCCCGCGCACGGTCAGGCCGTGACGGTGCGATTCGAGTCGCTGGCATGAGCCGGGTGGACGCGGTGAACCCCGCCTCCGAGCACGGGGTCGCCGAGCGAGATCTCGTCGTGCGGGCCGACGCCGGTGCGCAAGCTGCTCCCGCGGTGCCGGGCGCGAGCGCAACTTTGGCCGATCTGCCGTTGCGGGAGAACCTGCGCGGCAAATCGCCCTACGGCGCACCGCAATTGACGGTGCCGGTGCAGCTCAACACCAACGAGAACCCGCACCCGCCCAGCAAGGCCCTCGTCGACGACGTCGCCGAGGCCGTGCGTGCCGCCGCCGCCGACCTGCACCGCTACCCCGACCGTGACGCCGTCGCGCTGCGCACCGACCTGGCCGCGTACCTCACCCGCCAGACCGGCGTCGCCGTCGGGGCCGCGAACGTGTGGGCGGCCAACGGCTCCAACGAGATCCTGCAGCAGTTGCTGCAGGCTTTCGGCGGACCGGGCCGCCGCGCGCTGGGCTTCGTGCCCTCGTATTCGATGCACCCCATCATCTCCGAGGGCATCGATACCGAGTGGGTGGAAGCCGAGCGCAACGCCGACTTCTCCCTCGACGTGGACTACGCGGTGGCGGCCATCGCCGAGCGCCGTCCCGACGTGGTGTTCGTGACGAGCCCCAACAATCCGACCGGGCACAGCATTCCGTTCGACGACCTGGCGCGCGTCCTCGAGGTCGCGCCGGGCATCGTCGTGGTGGACGAGGCCTACGCCGAGTTCTCCGCGCAGCCCAGCGCCATCGGCCTGATCGACCGCTTCCCGGCGAAGCTGGTGGTCAGCCGGACCATGAGCAAGGCGTTCGCCTTCGCGGGCGGGCGGCTCGGCTATCTGGTCGCCGCTCCGGCGGTGATCGACGCGCTGCTGCTGGTGCGCCTGCCGTACCACCTGTCGGTGGTCACCCAGGCCGCCGCGCGGGCCGCGCTGCGCCATGCCGACGAAACCCTCGGCAGCGTCGCCGAATTGGCGGCCCAGCGCGATCGGGTGGCGGCGGCGCTGACCGAGATGGGCTACGACGTGGTGCCCAGCGACGCCAACTTCCTGCTGTTCGGCTCCTTCGCCGACGCACCACGCGCCTGGCAGCGCTACCTCGATCACGGCGTGCTCATCCGCGATGTCGGCATCCCGGGGCATCTGCGCGCCACCATCGGCCTGGCCGCCGAGAACGACGAGTTCCTGCGCGTGAGCGCACTGCTGGCCGCCGACGAGATCCGCCCCGCTGTGTCCGGTGGCTCGGAGAACTCCGGCGAGGCAGCACTTTCCAGCGACGAACGAGGCACGAAATGACCCAAGCCCACCGCAGGGCGCGCGTCGAACGCGTCACCAAGGAATCCAGCATCGTGGTCGACCTCGACCTCGACGGCACCGGCCGCACCGAGATCAGCACCGGCGTGCCGTTCTACGACCACATGCTCACCGCGCTCGGCGCGCACGCCAGCTTCGATCTGACGGTGCAGGCCACCGGCGACATCCAAATCGAAGCGCACCACACCGTCGAGGACACCGCCATCGTCTTCGGGCAGGCGCTCGGGCAGGCACTGGGCGACAAGTCGGGAATCCGCCGCTTCGGCGACGCGTTCATCCCGATGGACGAGACACTCGCGCACGCCTCGGTCGATGTGTCCGGCCGTCCCTACTGCGTGCACATCGGCGAGCCGGACCACCTGCTGCACACGGTGATCCCCGGTTCCCCGGTGCGCGGCACCGGTGATCCCGGCGCGCCGTACTCGACGGTGCTCAACCGGCACGTCTTCGAGTCGATCGCCCTCAACGCCCGCATCGCCCTGCACGTGCGGGTCCTCTACGGACGCGACCAGCACCACATCACCGAGGCCGAATTCAAGGCGGTGGCCCGCGCGCTGCGCGCCGCCGTGGAGCCGGACCCGCGGGTCACCGGTGTGCCGTCCACGAAGGGAACGCTGTGACTACCGATGCCTATGGATCGGCAACGAATGCCGATGGGGCGACAACGAAATCCGTCGTCCTGCTGGACTACGGCTCGGGCAACCTGCACTCGGCCGAGCGCGCGCTGGTGCGGGCGGGCGCCCAGGTCGAGGTGACCGCCGACCCGCACGCCGCGCTGGCCGCCGACGGCCTGGTGGTGCCCGGCGTCGGCGCGTTCGCGGCCTGCATGGCCGGGTTGCTCGCGGTGCGCGGGGAGAAGATCATCGGCCAGCGCCTGGCGGGCGGACGTCCGGTGCTGGGCATCTGCGTCGGCATGCAGATCCTGTTCGAGCGCGGCGTCGAGTTCGGCGTCGAGACCGAAGGCTGCGCCGAATGGCCGGGGGTGGTCGAACGCCTGGACGCGCCGGTGCTGCCGCACATGGGCTGGAACACCGTCACCGCGCCCGAGGACAGCGTGCTCTTCGCGGGCCTGGACGCCGACACCCGCTTCTACTTCGTGCACTCCTACGCCGCCCAGAAGTGGGAGCTTCCCCCCAACGACCACATCGCACCCCCGAAACTCACCTGGGCCGAGCACGGCGTGCCGTTCCTGGCCGCCGTCGAGAACGGCCCGCTCTCGGCCACCCAGTTCCACCCCGAGAAGTCCGGCGACGCCGGTGCGCGACTGCTGCGCAACTGGGTGGACTCGCTGTGATCCGCGCGTCGTCGGGTTGATTCCCGAGGGCGAAATGGGGGCCGGTCCCTGATCCGGCCCGACGGTGCGCGGGGTGACACTCGGGCGAGGAGGTTCGCCCATGAAATCCCTCGCCCTGCCCACCGCCGTCATCGGCGGCTACGCCGTGTTCGCCAGTTTCGCCTGCGCGGTCACCGTCACCGAGACGATGCTGTTCTATCCCAACGTCTTCCACGACGTCCCGCACTCCCTCGAGCTCACCGAGCAGTTCATGAGCGTGGTCGGCGTCGGCGATGTGCTGCGGCCGATGGGCGCGGTGCTCACCCTGGTCGCGCTCGCTGCCGCAGCGGTGTCGGCCCGCTCCCGGCTCGCCCGCGGCTGGATCGCCGCGTCGGCGGCCTCGCTGATCACCGGCCAGTTCCTGCTCTCGGTCGCCTACCAGTGGCCGCGGGTGGACATCCTGTTCGACGATCGCGATCGGTACTCGACGGAGGAACTCCGGCGGGCGGCGGACGAATTCCTCGTCGGCCAGGCACTGCGGGTCGGCGCGTGCACGCTGACCGCCGTGTTCGCCGTCGTGGCCGCCCTGGTCTGCTACCGCGCCCACGTCCTGAGCTCGGCCCAGCGCAAGGCCGAAGCGGCGCTCGACTGATCCGAGGTCGCGCTGGACACCTCTGGCGTAGCAGGCTTCATGCTGATCAAGGTCGGCCGGCCTGTCATTCGTTCGGATGAATTCCGGTGCGGGCTTCGGTGGATGCGCAGCGAACGGTGTGGTCGGCTCCTACACTCGGCTCATCCACGGGGGTGTCGTGGACTCGCCGACGGGTTCCCCTCCCGCAATGGGAGGGGGCCATATGCCGTCGATCAGAGATTGGTACGACGACCGCGCGCATCGCGACGATCTCGATCCCCGATACGACCGTGAAAATGACGACGTACGTGATCACCCGCAGTTCGGTGAGTTGCCGCAGCGCATCTGGACGGCCTCGCCGGCTCAGCGGAAGTCCGAGCGCCGGAAGAAGCGCCCCGCGGAGTCGGCGCCGCGCAATTGGCAGGCATTCGTCGCAGGCTGGTTGAAGGCGCGTCCACACGGGTCGAACGCCGATTGTATTGCCGCCGCGCGTGCACATGGCTACCCGATGATCACACGGAAGATGGTCTCCGAAGTCCGTAGGAGCTTGCTCGCGTCGGCGGCGAACGCTTCTCCTGCGAAGCGTTCCAAGCGGAGAGGACGAGGGACGGGCCGGGCGGTGCCGTCGGCGAACTCCGTGACCAAATCGGTCGTAGCCCCGATCCGGCCGGAGAGCATTCCTGTTCCGCGTACCCCCTGCCCGTCGTGCGACATGGTGCCGGACTACAGCGGGCGGTGCCGTTGCGGATGACCTGGGTCGGGTCGCTGACCGGGGCAGGCGGGCCCCGGCGCGGGTAACGGCAGATTGCCTACTAAGCTGCCCGGAGTGAGTCTTGTGCTGCTGCCCGCCGTCGATGTCGCCAATGGAGAGGCCGTGCGCCTCGTTCAGGGGGAGGCCGGTAGCGAAACCAGCTACGGCTCGCCGCGCGAGGCTGCTCTCGCGTGGCAGGAGGCCGGCGCCGAATGGGTGCATCTGGTCGATCTGGACGCCGCGTTCGGTCGCGGTTCCAATCGTGAGCTGCTCGCGCAGGTCGTCGGCGAACTCGATGTGAAGGTCGAGCTGTCCGGCGGTATCCGCGACGACGAGTCCCTCGAGGCCGCGCTGGCGACCGGCTGCGCCCGGGTCAATCTCGGCACCGCCGCGCTCGAGGACCCGCAGTGGTGTGCCTCGGCCATCGCCAAGCACGGCGAGCGCATCGCCGTCGGTCTGGACGTGCGCATCATCGACGGCGACTACCGGCTGCGCGGGCGCGGCTGGGTGAGCGACGGCGGCGACCTGTGGGAGGTGCTCGAGCGCCTGGAGGGCGACGGCTGCTCGCGTTATGTGGTCACCGACGTCACCAAGGACGGCACCCTCACCGGTCCGAACCTGGACCTGCTGCGCGAGGTGTGCGCGGCCACCGACGCGCCGGTGATCGCGTCGGGCGGTGTGTCCACCATCGAGGATCTGGTCGCCATCGCGGGGCTGGTGCCCGACGGCGTGGAGGGCTCGATCGTCGGCAAGGCGCTGTACGCGGGCCGGTTCACCCTGCCCGAGGCGCTGGCCGCGGTGCGCTGACCCGCAACGATGGCTGCCGACCCGAACGCCGCTCTACCCGATCTTTCCGGCCTGCTCGACATCGCGAGTGACATCCTCGACGGCGCGGCCGAGCGGTTCGTGCACGGCATCGGCGCGCCGAGCGCGGTGGCCAAGGGCCGCAACGACTTCGCCACGGAGTTCGATCTCGAACTGGAACGCACTGTGTCGGCGGCCCTGTGGGAGCGTACCGGGATCGCGGTGCACGGCGAGGAGTTCGGCGGCCCGCAGCTCACCTCGGGCACCGCGTGGGTGCTCGACCCGATCGACGGCACCTTCAACTACTCCGCCGGGCACCCGCTCTCGGCCATCCTGCTCGCCCTCGTCCGCGACGGTGAGCCCGTTCTGGGCATGACCTGGCTGCCGTTGCTGGGTAGACGCTACGCCGCTGTGCGGGGTGGGCCGCTGCTGATCGACGGCGAGCCGGTGCCGCCGCTGCCGACCGGCAGACTGGCCGAGTCCATGATCGGTTTCGGCACTTTCAATCTGGACTCCGAGGGCCGCATCCCCGGCCGCTTCCGATTCGATCTGCTCGGCTCGCTGAGCACCTTGTCCTCCCGGGTGCGTATGCACGGCTCGACCGGCATCGATCTGGCGTTCACCGCCTCCGGCGTGCTCGGCGGCACGATCGTGTTCGGGCACCATCCGTGGGACAACGCGGCCGGTGTCGCGCTGGTCAGGGCCGCGGGCGGGGTGGTCACCGACCTGGCGGGCGAGCCGTGGACGATCACCTCGGGGTCGGTGCTGGCCGCCGCGCCCGGGGTGCACGCCGAACTGCTGGAAATGATCTGCGCGGTCGCCGACCCGGCGGCCGCCGAGGAAGGAATCGATCGATGACAGGGTGCACCCGATGACACTGGCGGTACGCGTGATCCCGTGTCTGGACGTGGACGCGGGCCGGGTGGTCAAGGGCGTCAACTTCCAGAACCTGCGCGACGCGGGCGACCCGGTCGAACTGGCCGCGAGCTACGACGCCCAGGGCGCCGACGAACTGACCTTCCTCGATGTCACCGCCTCCACCGGCGATCGCGGCACCATGATCGACGTGGTGACCCGCACCGCCGAACAGATCTTCATCCCGCTCACCGTGGGCGGCGGCGTGCGCACCGTGGAGGACGTCGACCGGCTGCTGCGCGCGGGCGCGGACAAGGTATCGGTGAACACCGCCGCCATCGCCCGTCCCGAGGTGCTGCGTGAGATGTCCGAGCGTTTCGGCTCGCAGTGCATCGTGCTCTCGGTGGATGCCCGCACCGTGCCCGAGGGGCAGCCGCCCACCCCGTCGGGCTGGGAGGTCACCACGCACGGTGGCAAGCGCGGCACCGGTATCGACGCGATCGAGTGGGCCCGGCGCGGCGCCGAACTCGGCGTGGGTGAGATCCTGCTCAATTCTATGGATGCCGACGGCACCAAGGCAGGCTTCGACCTGGCGATGATCCGTGCGGTGCGGGCGGCGGTGTCGATCCCGGTGATCGCCAGCGGCGGCGCCGGTGCGGTCGAGCACTTCGCCCCCGCTGTGCGGGCCGGGGCCGACGCCGTGCTGGCGGCCAGCGTCTTCCACTTCGGCGACCTCACCATCGGCCAGGTCAAGGACTCGCTGCGCGCCGCCGACCTGGTGGTGCGCGCAACCCCGCCGCCGCGCCGCCGGACGCTCGGGATATAACGGAACCATGACACTGGACCCCGCCATCGCCGCCCGGCTCAAGCGCAACGAAGCCGGTCTGGTCGCGGCCGTCGCGCAGGAACGCGCGACCGGCGATGTACTGATGATGGCGTGGATGGACGACGAAGCGCTGGCCCGCACGCTCGAAACCCGCCGCGCCACCTACTACTCGCGGTCGCGTCAGCAGTACTGGGTCAAGGGCGAGACCTCCGGGCACACCCAGTACGTGCACGAGGTGCGGTTGGACTGCGACGGCGACACCGTGCTGCTCGTCGTCGATCAGGAAGGTGCGGCCTGCCACACCGGCTCGCACACCTGCTTCGTCGCCGACGTGCTGCTCGGCACACCCGCCTGAGCCCGCCCGCGTAGCTCACACCACGGGGTACCGACCGGCATCGTCGGCGCCGCCGAGTTCGATGTCCAGCCGGTGCTGCACTGCCACGGCGATCTCGGCCAGCGCGTCCTTCTGCTTGTCGTCGAGGGCGGCGAACACCAGTCGGCTGACTGTGGCGATGTAGCCGGGCGTCGCTTCCACGATCGTCAGATAGCCCTGATCGGTGAGCACGGCCTGGACGCCGCGCTTGCCTTCGGTGACCTTCCGTTCGGCCAGGCCGAGCCGCTCGAGCTTGGACACCACGTGCGACAGGCGCGACAGCGACGAGTGCACCCGCTGGGCCAGCTCGCTCATCTGCAGGCGATGCCCCGGCTGGTGCGAGAGCATGCTCATCACCACGAATTCGAAATGCGTAATGCCGGACTCCCGCTGCAGCCGGGTGTCCAGTACGCCGGGTAGCCGGTTCAGCAGGGCGACAATGGCATTCCACGCCTGCTGTTCGGCGGGGTCGAGCCGCTGCGCCATCTGCGCCCCCTTCCGGAATCCGGCGGCGACGAGAAGGGCGGCCGCCACCACTGCCCACGAGTTTGCCACGGCTTCGCTCGCGAGTCAGCGAGCTGACGGCAGCGGTGAAATCATTCACATCGGAATGATTTCCGCTCGGTAGCAACGGCAGTGTCGTATAGCCGCTCGGCTGGTGAGAGTGGTGAACGTGTTACTTCGCGCGGTCGCGGAGAAAGGTCAGAGCCTCGTCCGCGTGGACATTCGCCCGCAGTTCACCGGTGATGACGGTGAGCACCGTGCGGTCGGTGTCGATGACGAAGGTGTGCCGCTTGACCGGGGCGATCTTGCCCAGCAGGCCGCGCTTGACCCCGAACTGCGCGGCCACCGAGCCGCCGACGTCGGAGAGCAGCGGGTAGTCCAGCCGCTGGGAGGTGGCGAATCCGGCCTGTGTGTCGACCGCGTCCGTGCTGATCCCGGCGCAGGAAGCGCCCAGCGCGGCGAACTCGGCGCTCAGGTCGCGGAAATGGCAGGCCTCCGCGGTGCACACCGGCGTGTTGGCGCCGGGATAGAAGAACAGCACCAGCGGACCGGCGGCGAGCAGTTCGTCGAGCGAGCGTGCTGTCCCGGTCTGATCGGGAAGCGTGAAATTCGGGGCCTGAGCGCCTGTCTGCATCTCTGCAGGATACCGGCCGGGTGTCGACCGCCAAGGGACGCGAAGTCCCGGCGCGCTCGCGCTGGACGCGGCCTGGGATGATGGGACGCATGCCAGTCGCGACCGCTCCCACGACCACGACCCGCGCGCAGTTCCGGCAGCTGGCCGCCGAACACCGGGTCGTGCCGGTGACCCGAAAGGTGTTGGCGGACTCCGAGACTCCGCTCTCGGCCTACCGCAAACTCGGCGGTGACCGGCCCGGCACCTTCCTGTTCGAATCCGCGGCCAACGGCAAGTCCTGGTCGCGCTGGTCGTTCATCGGCGCGGGGGCGCCCTCGGCGCTGACCGTGGTCGACGGCGCCGCGGCCTGGCTCGGCCACATCCCCGCCGACGCGCCCTCGGGCGGCGACCCGCTCGAGGCGCTGCGCGAGACCCTCGACCTGCTGCGCACCGAGCGGCTGCCCGATCTGCCGCCGCTGACCGGCGGCATGGTCGGCTACCTGGGCTACGACGCCGTCCGGCGGATGGAGCGCCTGCCCTCGCTGGCGGCCGACGACCTGAACCTGCCCGAGATGGTGTTGCTGCTGGCGACCGATCTGGCCGCCTTCGATCACCACGAAGGCGCTATCACGCTGATCGCCAACGCCGTGAACTGGAACGGCACCGCCGAACACGTGGACGAGGCCTACGACGACGCGGTCGCGCGCCTGGACCGGATGACCGAGGCGCTGGCCGCGCCCGCGCTGTCCACCGTGTCGGTCTTCGACCGGCCCGAGCCGCACTTCCGGCGCGGGCGAACCTCCGAGCAGTTCGGCGCGGGCGTGCGCAGGCTGGTGAAGGAGATCGAGGCGGGCGAGGCGTTCCAGGTGGTGCTGTCCCAGCGCTTCGAGATGGATTACGACGGCGCGCCCATCGACCTGTACCGGATGCTGCGAGCCTCGAACCCGAGCCCGTACATGTACCTGATGCACATCCCCGACGCCGAGGGTGGCACCGCTTTCTCCATCGTGGGATCCAGCCCGGAATCGTTGGTCACCGTGACCGACGGTGTCGCCACCACGCACCCGATCGCGGGCACCCGGTGGCGGGGGAGCACCGAGGAGGACGACCTGCTGCTCGAGAAGGATCTGCTGGCCGACGAGAAGGAGAACGCCGAACATCTGATGCTCGTCGACCTCGGCCGCAACGACCTGGGACGGGTGTGCACCCCGGGAACCGTGAAGGTCACCCAGTACCGCCACATCGAGCGCTACAGCCATGTCATGCATCTGGTCTCCACGGTGTCCGGGCATCTGGCCCCGGGCAAGGTCGCCCTCGACGCGGTCCGGGCCTGCTTCCCGGCGGGCACGCTGTCCGGTGCGCCGAAGGTCCGCGCGATGGAGCTGATCGAGGAGATCGAGCCGACCCGGCGCGGGGTGTACGGCGGTGTCGTGGGCTACCTGGATTTCGCCGGCGACGCCGACACCGCCATCGCCATCCGCACCGCCCTGCTCAAGGACGGCGTCGCCTACGTCCAGGCGGGCGCGGGCGTGGTCGCCGACTCCGATCCCGACTACGAGGACGTGGAGTCGCGCAACAAGGCGATGGCCGTGCTCAAGGCGGTCGCCGCGGCTCAGACCGTACGTCCCTTCTCCGCCGACGACAGCGGTCCGCGATGACCGGCTCCGGCGGCCTGGACCCGGCCGCGGACCCGGACCGCTTCGACCCCGCCGCCGATCGGCCCGCTGCTGCCGGCGGCGCGCCACGCGCCGCGCGACCGGTCGTGCCGGTGGCACTGCTGGCGCTCGCGGCCGCGCTCATGTGGGGCGCCTCCCGGCTGACCTGGGTGACCGTCTCCTCGGCCGACGGCCTCACCGAACCGCGCGTCGACGAACTGAAGGGCGCGGTCTGGTTCGGCGCGCTCACGCCGCTGGCCCTGGTGCTGCTGGCCGCCGTCGCGGCGGTGCTGGCGACCAAGGGCTGGCCGCGCAGGCTGGTGGGCGTGCTGGTGGCGCTCATCGGTGCGGTGACCGCCGTGCCCGCCTTCGCGCTGCTCACCGGTTCGGGTGCGACCGCCGAGCGCGCGGGCGCGCTGGCCGAGCTGCCCGGCCGCGCCACGGTCACCGAGGTACAGACCTCGACCCTGCCCGCGGTGGTGACCGTCCTCGCCGCGCTGTGCGCCTTCGGTGCGGGCCTGCTGCTGGCCAGGATGCCGCGCGAGACCACGGGCCCGGCCGGCCGCTACGACGCGCCCGGCGCCCGTAAGGCCGCGGCCGCCGAGGCGGTCGCCGAGCAGCGCTCCCAGGACGGCTCGGCACTGTCGGAGCGGGTGCTGTGGGACGCGCTCGACGCGGGGGAGGATCCCACCGAGGACGACCCCCGGACCGGTGACGGTCCGCCGGGCTCGCCGAAGTGACGTGACCTCGCCCATGCGGGCCCCTCGGTGGTATCGGATAGCAGAGCGGCCCGAGTGCAGGGCCACGACCCCGGCGCCGGGCCGGGACAACCGGCCATTTATTCTTTGTCGACATCGGCGAGACAGCGCCTGGGGGGATTCTCAGGCAGCACGTGGTGTCTCCCAGGAAAGGATTCGAGCCAGATGACGGTACTCGACTCGATTCTCGACGGGGTTCGCGCGGACGTGGCCGCTCGCGAAGCTTTCCTGGACTTCGCGTCCATCAAGGAAGCCGCGGCGAAGGCCCCCGCGCCCCTCGATGCTCGGGCCGCTCTTCTGGAGGACGGCATCGGCGTGATCGCCGAGGTCAAGCGGGCCAGCCCCTCGAAGGGCGCGCTGGCCGACATCCCGGATCCGGCGTACCTGGCCAAGGCTTACGAAGACGGCGGCGCGCGTGTGATCAGCGTGCTCACCGAGGGCAGGCGCTTCGGCGGCTCGCTCGACGATCTGGACGCCGTGCGCGCCGCGGTGAGCATCCCGATCCTGCGCAAGGACTTCGTCGTCGGTCCCTACCAGATCCACGAGGCCCGCGCCCACGGCGCCGACATGATCCTGCTGATCGTCGCCGCGCTCGAGCAGGACGTGCTCGCCTCGCTCATCGACCGCACCGAATCCCTGGGCATGACCGCTCTGGTGGAGGTCCACACCGAGGAGGAGGCCGACCGCGCGCTGGAGGCGGGCGCCTCGGTCATCGGCGTCAACGCGCGCAACCTCAAGACGCTGGAGGTGGATCGCGACGTGTTCGCGCGCATCGCCCCCGGCCTGCCCACGGAGGTGATCCGGGTGGCCGAGTCGGGTATCCGCGGCACCGCCGATCTGCTCGCCTACGCGGGTGCGGGCGCCGACGCCGTGCTCGTCGGTGAGGGCCTGGTGACCAGTGGCGACCCGCGCGGCGCGGTGTCGGAACTGGTGACCGCGGGTACTCACCCTTCCTGCCCGAAACCTGCGCGAAGGGGTCACTGATGACGTCGACCGAACTGCCCAAGGCCAGTGCCGGTGTCGCCCATCCGAGCGCGCACGAGCCGGATCACGGCGGTCATTTCGGCGTCTACGGCGGCAGGCACGTTCCCGAGGCGCTGATGGCGGTGATCGAGGAGGTCACCGCCGATTACGAGAAGTGCCGCGCCGATCACACCTTCCTCGATGAACTCGACCGGTTGCAGCGCGACTACACCGGTCGTCCCTCGCCGGTGTTCGAATGCACCCGACTGGCCGAGCACGCGGGCGGCGCGCGCATCCTGCTCAAGCGCGAGGATCTGAACCACACCGGCTCGCACAAGATCAACAATGTGCTCGGCCAGGCGCTGCTGGCCAAGCGGATGGGCAAGAAGCGCGTCATCGCCGAGACCGGCGCGGGCCAGCACGGCGTGGCCACCGCCACCGCGTGCGCGCTGCTGGGCTTGGACTGCGTGATCTACATGGGCGCGGTCGACACCGCCCGGCAGGCGCTGAACGTGGCGCGCATGCGCCTGCTCGGCGCCAGGGTGGTCTCGGTGACCACCGGTTCGCAGACCCTCAAGGACGCGATCAACGAAGCGCTGCGCGACTGGGTCACCAACGCCGAGGACACCTACTACTGCTTCGGCACCGCCGCGGGCCCGCACCCGTTCCCCATGATGGTGCGCGACTTCCAGCGCGTCATCGGCCTGGAGGCGCGCGAACAGGTGCGCGAGCTGACCGGCGGGCTGCCCGACGCGGTCGTGGCGTGTGTGGGCGGCGGCTCCAACGCCATCGGCATCTTCCACGCCTTCCTCGACGACCCCGGCGTGCGCCTGCTCGGCTACGAGGCCGCGGGCGACGGCGTCGAGACCGGGCGCCACGCCGCCACCTTCACCGGCGGCACCCCCGGGGCGTTTCAGGGCGCCTACTCGTACCTACTGCAGGACGAGGACGGCCAGACCGTCGAATCCCACTCCATCTCCGCGGGATTGGACTACCCGGGCGTCGGCCCCGAGCACGCACTGCTCAAGGACATCGGCCGCGCCGAGTACCTGCCCATCACCGACACCGAGGCGATGGACGCGCTGCTGCTGCTCAGCCGCACCGAGGGCATCATCCCGGCCATCGAATCCGCGCACGCCGTCGCGGGCGCGCTGAAGCTCGGCAAGGAACTGGGCGAGGGCGCGATCATCCTGGTCAATCTGTCCGGTCGCGGCGACAAGGACATGGATACCGCCGCCCGCTGGTTCGGTCTGTTCGACGACGACGCGCCCGCCGAAGGCGCCCAGACCACCACCGGCAAGGAGTCCGCCCAGTGAGCCAGCAGTCCCGTCTCGCCGCCACGTTCGCCGCCGCGCGCGCCGAGCACCGCGCCGCGCTCATCGGCTACCTCCCGGCGGGCTACCCCGACCTCGACCGGTCGATCGCCACGGTGCGCGCGATGGTCGAATCCGGCTGCGACATCGTCGAAGTGGGCGTGGCCTACTCCGATCCGGTGATGGACGGCCCCACGATCCAGGCCGCCGCCGAGCAGGCGCTGCGCAACGGTGTGCGCGTGCGCGACGTGTTCAAGGTCGTCCAGGCCGTCGCCGACGCGGGCGGTCAGGCGGTGGTGATGACCTATTGGAATCCGGTACTCGCCTACGGCGTCGACCGCTTCGCCCGCGATCTGAATGCCGCGGGTGGGGCGGGCCTGATCACGCCCAACCTGATCCCCGAGGAAGCCGACGACTGGTTCATCGCCTCGGCCACCCACAATCTCGACCGCATCTTCCTGGTCGCGCCGTCCTCGACCGAGGAGCGACTGGTCAAGACCTTGGAGGCCAGCCGCGGCTTCGTCTATGCGGCCTCCACCATGGGCGTCACCGGCGCGCGTGACGCGGTGTCCTCGGCCGCGCCCGCGCTGTGCGCGCGCATCCGCGCGCACAGCGACATCCCGATCGGCGTCGGCCTCGGTGTGCGCAGCGGTGCGCAGGCCGCCGAGATCGCCGGCTACGCCGACGGTGTGATCGTCGGTTCGGCGCTGGTCAGCGCGGCAGGTGAGGGGCTGGACGCGGTGCGCGCGCTCACCCGCGAACTGGCCGAAGGCGTACGTTCGGCGACCGTCGTCTCCTAGCTCGCCCGCATCCGGTCACCGGCCGGATCGCCTGCGGCACAGGGTCTGGACTACGGTGGCCCCGTGACCTTACGAAGCGATGTGCTGGCCTACATCCCCAGCCCTCCGCAGGGTGTATGGAACCTGGGGCCGTTCCCGGTGCGGGCCTACGCTCTGTGCATCATCCTGGGCATCATCGTCGCCATCTGGTGGGGCGAGCGGCGCTGGCAGGCGCGCGGCGGCCGCGAGGGCACGGTGCTCGATGTCGCGATGTTCGCGGTGCCCTTCGGACTGATCGGCGGCAGGCTCTACCACGTCGCGACGGACTGGCAGAAGTACTTCGGCGAGGGCGCGCGCCCCATCGAGGCCCTCTACATCTGGCAGGGTGGTCTCGGCATCTGGGGCGCGGTCTTCCTCGGCGGCGTCGGCGCCTGGCTGGCCTGCCGCGTCTACAAGATCCCGTTGCCCGCGTTCGGCGACGCCATCGCTCCGCCGGTGCTGCTGGCCCAGGCCATCGGGCGACTGGGCAACTGGTTCAACCAGGAGCTCTACGGCCGGGAGACCACCCTGCCGTGGGGCCTGGAGATCTACCCGCGTTTCGACTCCGACGGCGACCCGGATGCCATGGCGGGCGTCTCCAACGGTGTCGTCGAGAAGATCGTGCACCCCACCTTCCTCTACGAGCTGCTGTGGAACGTGCTCGTGGTGGTGCTGTTGGTGCTCATCGACAAGCGCTACCGCATCGGCCACGGCCGCCTGTTCGCGCTCTACGTCGCCGGCTACAGCTTCGGCCGCTTCTTCGTCGAGCTGATGCGTGACGACGAGGCCACCGAGATCTTCGGCATCCGCATCAACAACTTCACCTCGGCGCTGGTGTTCCTCGCCGCTATCGCCTACGTCGTCTTCGCGACCAAGGGCAGGGAAGATCCCAGCCGGCTGCAGCCAGGCGCCACCCCGCGTCCGTGGCCGTGGCAGCTGGCGAAGGTGCGCGCGGCGGGGCTCGAGGCCAACACGCCCGCGCCCGCGGCGACGACGACGGTCGACGACGCCCCGGCCACCGAGTCCGCCGCCGAGAAGTCCGGTTCCGCGGAGGACGGCACCGAGGGCGACGCCGAGAAGCCAGGTGCGACGAAGGCCGACACCGACACGGCCGCGGCGGAAGCGCCCGGCTCCTCGGAGTCCGGGACCGCGAAGTCCGGTGCGGTGACGAATGGTGCCGCGAAGTCCGAGACCGCGACAACCGGCGCCGCAGAGACCGGCGCTGCGAAGTCCGAGACGCCGAACACCGGCAAGTCGGAGGGCGCGACGGTCGAAACCGCGTCGGCCGCCGCCGAGGCGACCGGCGACGCCGGAGGCGAGAAGAGCGAATCCCCGGCATCCCCGGCGGCCGGAGAGCCCGCGACCGCTGAAGTGTCCGAGCAGCCGGCCGAATCCGCCGCCGGGGGGACGTCCGGCACGACCGCGACCACCGGCGAATCCGGGAAGTCGGCCACGGGCAGCGCCGACTAGCAGCGCGGCGCACACCGAGAAGCTCGCCGCGGGAACGCGGCAACGAAACGACCACCGGCCGCGATAACGAGTCGAGATCCGCTTTCCCGCGGTCATCGGCTCGGCCGGTGGCGCCGCCGGGGCGACAAATCGGGTCGAGACCGGCAAGAATGACGCGTGATCGTCGCGGGGGAGCCCCGAACCGATCGCGTAACGGGGGCCAACAGGAGGTGCCCGCACGAATGAGGAGGACATGAGTGACCGACCCCTACCAGAACAACCCGGGCTACGGCGGCCCCCAGTACGGCCCGCCCGGAACCGGCCCCGACCTGAACAAGAGCTCGGGCCAGCAGCCCTACGGCCAGCAGAGTGACCCGTACGCCCAGCAGCAGCAGCCCTATGGCCAGCCTGCCGGCTACGGTCAGCCCCCCGCCGGCTACGGGCAGCCGGGTGGCTACCCGCCCGCGATGCCGCAGGGCTACAACCCGAACGACCCGGAAGCGCCCTACGGTCGCGACCCGTTCGGCGTGCCGTACTCGGACAAGCAGAAGCTGGTCGCGGGTCTGCTGGGGATCTTCGTCGGCAGCTTCGGTGTCGGCCGCTTCTACCTCGGCCACACCGGCATCGCCATCGCCCAGATCGCCGTCACCTGGCTGACCTGCGGCATCGGCGCCATCTGGCCGATCATCGACGGCGTCATGATCCTGACCGGCAAGGTGCCGGACGCCCAGGGTCGCCCGCTGCGCGACTGATCGGCAGTCCCACCGGGACCCATGACGGGCACTCTCCCCGCCGGGAGGGTGCCCGTTTGCTGTCCGCCGCACGACACGCGAGGCGCACGCACCGTAGTTCACGCATTCTTCATCGAGGCCGCGACAGCCTGCACCCCCAGGGCAGGACTACGCTCTACCCGTGATGCGACGGACGAAGATTGTGTGCACACTCGGGCCGGCCACTGCCACCGAGGAACGTATCCGCGAACTCGTCGAGAGCGGCATGGATGTGGCGCGGCTGAACTTCAGCCACGGCGAACACAGCGACCATGCCGAGAACTACAAGAAGGTGCGCGAGGCCTCCGACCACATCGGCCGGGCCGTGGGCATCCTGGCCGATCTGCAGGGCCCCAAGATCCGGCTCGGCCGCTTCGCCGAGTCCCGTACGGTGTGGGCCACCGGCGAGGAAGTCCGGATCACCGTCGAGGACATCGTGGGTTCGCACGACCGTGTTTCCACTACCTACAAGCAACTGGCCGCCGATGCCAAGCCCGGTGATCGCCTGCTGGTCGACGACGGCAAGGTCGGCGTGGTCGTCGTCCGCGTCGAGGGCGACGACGTGGTGTGCCGGGTGACCGAGGGCGGTCCGGTCTCCAACAACAAGGGCGTCTCGCTGCCCGGCATGGACGTCTCGGTGCCCGCGCTGTCGGAGAAAGACATCGAGGACCTCGAGTTCGCGCTGAAGCTCGGCGTGGACTTCATCGCGCTGTCGTTCGTGCGCTCGCCGTCGGATGTCGAGCTGGTGCACGACGTGATGGATCGGGTCGGGCGCCGGGTGCCGGTGATCGGCAAGCTGGAGAAGCCCGAGGCGATCGACAATCTCGAGGCGATCGTGCTGGCCTTCGACGCGATCATGGTCGCCCGTGGCGACCTGGGCGTGGAGCTGCCGCTCGAGCAGGTGCCGCTCGTGCAGAAGAAGGCCATCCAGATGGCCCGCGAGAACGCCAAGCCGGTCATCGTCGCCACCCAGATGCTCGAGTCGATGATCGAGAACTCCCGCCCGACCCGCGCCGAGGCATCCGACGTGGCCAACGCCGTGCTCGACGGCGCCGACGCGGTGATGCTCTCGGGTGAGACCTCGGTCGGCGCCTATGCGATCGAGACAGTGCGCACAATGGCGCGCATCGTGCACGCCGTGGAGTCGGAATCCTCGACCCGGGTGCCGCCGCTGACCCACGTGCCGCGCACCAAGCGCGGCGTGATCTCCTACGCCGCCCGTGACATCGGCGAACGCCTCAACGCCAAGGCCCTGGTGGCCTTCACCCAGTCGGGTGACACCGTGCGCCGCCTGGCCCGCCTGCACACCCCGCTGCCGCTGCTGGCGTTCACCCCGTTGCCGGAGGTGCGCAGCCAGCTGTCGCTGACCTGGGGCACCGAGACCTTCATCGTGCCGACGGTCGAGAGCACCGACACCATGATCCACCAGGTGGATCAGGCGCTGCTGTCGATGGGCCGCTACCGCAAGGGCGATCTGGTGGTCATCGTGGCAGGTTCCCCGCCCGGTACTGTCGGGTCGACGAACCTGATCCACGTGCACCGCATCGGTGAGGAGGACCATTAGTGAGCATTTCGCTGAGTGATTCCGTCGGCTCCGAGCCGGTACCGGACAAAACCTCGGACCTCGACGTCTTGCTCGGCCTGCTCGACCTCGATGAAGCCGAGCCCGATGTCTTCATCGGGCACCACCCGGACAAGGTGTGGAGCCGCACCTTCGGCGGACAGCTCGTCGCCCAGGGCATCATTGCGGCCGGTCGCACCGCGGGGGAGCGGACCATCCACGCGGTCAACGCGCATTTCGTGCGCGGCGGCGACCCGAAGCAGCCGATCGAGTACCGGGTGGAGCGCCACCGCGACGGCCGCGCGTTCGCGAACCGGACGGTGACCGCCCTGCAGGACGATCAGGAACTGTTCGTCATGCTGGCCGCCTTCCAGGAGTACGGCAAGGGCCTCGAACACTCGCACGCCCTGCCCGAGGTGCCCGACCCGGAGACGCTGCCGCGCGTGGAGGCGAGCTTCGAGGGCTTCGAGGACAAGCTCGAGATGTTCATCAAGGCCCCGCGCCCGATCGACATGCGGTACACCAATGATCCGGCCTGGATCCTCAAGAGCACCGGCGAGCGTCTGAACCACAACCGGGTGTGGATGCGCACCGACGGCGCGCTGCCCGACGATCCGCTGATCCACGTGGCGGCGCTGGGCTATTCCTCGGACACCACGGTGCTCGACTCGATCCTCACCACCCACGGTCTGTCGTGGGGTCTGGACCGCATCGTGGCGGCCACCGTGAACCATTCGATCTGGTTCCACCGGCCCTTCCGATTCGACGACTGGGCGCTCTACGCCACCGAATCGCCGGTGGCGGCGGGCTCACGCGGCCTGGCGACCGGCCGGTTCTACTCCCGTGGTGGCGATCTGCTGGCCACCACGGTGCAGGAAGGCATGATCCGGCATTTCCCGCCGCGGCGCTGACCGTCGGCCGCGACGGCGGACCGGTCCTCGAGACCGACCGCCGCATCACACCGAATGCCCGCGCGGTACGACCGACCTGATATCGGTGCCCGGGATGGTCTCGGGCACCGATCGCCGTTTCAGAGGATTTCGCGCTCGAACTCGTAGTCGAAACTGTCCCGCCTGCGCACGGTGATGGTGCGTGGCAGGCCGGCACCGGCGGAGCCGAGTTCGGCGGTCTCGTCCAGCAGTCGCCGCCGCAGCGCCTCCAGATCCGGCTCGGTGAGGTCCTCGGGCGCGCCGACCAGGCTCACCGCGATCTCGTAGGTGCTCCTGAGCCCCGGCTGCTCGCCGGGATGCTCGAGCGGCCATTGGGCTGCGAGCAGGATGTGCGCGGGATCCTCCTCGCCCGTGGGAAGGGTGAACCGCCAGGCGAAGACATCGCGATCCTGGAGGTGATCGTCCACCACCGTCCGGACGGTGTCGACGACCCGAGCGAGAGTTTCCGGCATGGCATACACATGGAGCGAAACATCCGAGATGCGTTTCGGGTGGTTGCGTGACATGGGGAAACAGTGCCTCCGTACCCTGTCTGACCTGCGGTTTTATGCCCTACGCGGTTGCCCGCAACTGCCCGCATGAACCCTGC
>NZ_JADLQN010000010.1 GCF_015477835.1 Nocardia higoensis
TGGAGCGAAACATCCGAGATGCGTTTCGGGTGGTTGCGTGACATGGGGAAACAGTGCCTCCGTACCCTGTCTGACCTGCGGTTTTATGCCCTACGCGGTTGCCCGCAACTGCCCGCATGAACCCTGCTGTACCCGCCACTTTTCGGCCCAAAGTGACACTCAAAGTGACACTCGATCTGCCCGCATCTGCCCTCCCCGTTGACGGCTCCGCAGGTGGTCCCGGCACCCTCGTCCAGTCCATGAGCAGGGTACCGCGCCCACCCGCAACGGAAACCCCTACAGCGCATCGCTGCCCACACTCGTCGGCGTGTCGAATCCGCGACACGCCGACGAGTTTTCGGCGTCAGTTACCGCCCCGCGCCCGGCCCCCGCACCGCCAACCACACCCCATACAGTCCGGCGGCAGACACCCCGACAGCCACCAGAATCGACGTCACCAACAACATGATCTCGTAGTTCTCGACCATCGCCTCCGGGGCCACCGTCAACGTCCAAATCGTCGCCCCCGCCGACACGAGACCCGCCACCGCCGCAAACGTCAACGCCGCCAACAGCCACGCCCCCTTCAAACCGCGGATCGTCGTCCCAACGATCAACGCGGTAGCCGACAAAGTCATGACCGCGAAAGCATTCTGATACACCTGAGCGCCCTGAATCGGTTTCGTCCCACCACCAGACGCCACCACCGCAATCACCCACATCGCGAGCGTGTACGACCGCCACGGAATCTGCCATCGCACACGCTTCGGATCACGCAACGGGATTTCACCCAGAAGCCAACACGCGGCCATGATCGCGACCGCATGCAGTAGATCCGACAAATGCGGGTCACGGCAGGTGTCCACCCATCCATCCAGGGGAGCCGCCTGCATCGCGAACCCGAGCGCGAGAAGGGCGGTGGCGACAGTCAACGCCTTCGACGGCGTGAACCTGTCGCTATACGGTTTTGGGGACTGCCACAAAGCGAGCCGAACGACTGCTGTGAACGTGAGCAAAGCTACCGAGAACCACACCACCGCAGGGTAAACGGTACTACCATCCGGTAACGGTGAGTTGACTATAAAACCTTCAGTCCCCACTCAAAGCGGCGATCCACGGCCCACCGTCCTCCCGACGTGCCCGCCTTTCCCGCTCCGCAGCCTCGCGCGCCTCTCTCTCGGCCCGCTCCTCCGCCTCCGCCAACAGCTCCGACCCGGATGCGCCGAGAATGCCGGCCACATGAGCGAGGGTGTTGACGGTCCAATCCCGCTGATTCTTCTCCAACCTCACATACGAGTTCTTCGGCATGTCGGCGGCAGTCCATAGCTCACGCTGCGTCAAACCATGCTCTTCGCGTCTCTCCGCCACGACACGCCCAAGCGCCTCGTTGACGTCCCGGCTCACTCGTTCCACCACCGTTTCACAGTAACGGTTAAACCCGATCAGACTGGGTATCCCGTTTTGTTGCAAACAGGTAGCGTCGTTTCCTTGCGATACCCTGTGTTGGGTACTAGTCTCGCTTGCAACCGGAAATTAACCGGACCAGTCTCCACCAAACAACCGCGTCGATCAGGCCACCGTCGGGGAGGGCCAGGCACGCGCCACACCGCCCAGAAGGCAACAAAAGTGCATCACAACACGTGAATTGGTGATCAGTACACCCACTGACACACTCGCCCACGGTAACCAATCCGCAACGCTCTCCCTGCTACATCGTTAGACCAACCCAAGACCACACACATGACATGTCATGCAACGGCCGGGCTGGTCGGTAGCTATCCCCACGCACACCAGCCTGTCGATGACACGGCAGGCCGCACACCAGGACCGGTCAACGATGCTCGATCACGCCCAAGTGGATGCGACGCGACTCCACACCGACCTCACCCGCCTCGGCATCATCACCATGCACGCCCCCAACCCTGATCAGCCCGTCACCTACACTGCCCCCGAAGGTTCGCAGGTATGGAAAATGATCGGCCGGATCACCGTCTCCGCCTACACCATGCTCATCGGCGTGTGGCCGTGCAGCGGCCCCCACTTCCGCGCCGACGACGCCGACCGTCTCGCCGCGGAAGCCGTAGACACGTGGCTCAACCTCACCCGCCGCGACGGCCGCTGGTCGATGCGCCCCAACGGCCTGTACGGGCCGGAATGGGGACGAGACATCATCATCCCGATCGTCACCACCTGCACCGACACCACGCAAGTCGCATAGCTCCAAAAACGCTGTCAGGGCGGCACACCAGACTGGTGTGCCGCCCCTTTTTGCGTGTCCTACTCGCCGCTGGCCTTGCGGCGCCGACGTGGCGCCGGCTTCTTCTCCTCGGTCGTGTCCTCGGGTTCGACGGCCTTCAAGGGTGGTTTGGTCACTCCCAGTCGTTCACCGAGCAGCCGATGCAGTTCGTCGTTGCTCAGCTCCAGCGGTTTCACCACCACCTGCATGTCACCGAACTCTTCGGGTGTCGCCAACTCGGCGTTGACCATCACCTCCGTCAATGGCCGGTCGAACTCTTCGGCGATGCGGCGCGCGATCTCCAAGCGCGGCTTGAGACGTCTTTTCATCCACACCGATGGGGTGGATGGGGAGACGCCGAGGCGGCGAGCAAGCTCGGATAGCGAGTCGATGCTGTTGGTGTACATCAGCATCTCTAGGTAGTTCGTCCAACGCTCGGACGCGATGTCGGCGCCGTCCATCTCGTCGCCTGGCTTAGTCACATTGGGCCTTCCTGTATCGGCATCCCTACCGGCGGGTAGGGCTTCAGGTCTCGTCGATGCTATCCAGGAATCGCACTAAACAAAACACCTTGTCACAGACAGTGTGTGGCCTCATATAGCCGATCTGCACATTACCGCAGGTCAGGGCTGCTGTCTCGGGTTGGGAACATGTTTCCAACCCTATCGAATACCAAGCTTGTCAGGGCTGTGAATCTGTTCTACACTCGATGATGCATCGCAAACACAGCATGCGAGCCCTCTGGACGTGAAAGGCCCGCCCCCCTGCCAGGGGACGGGCCACAGACACCCACGTCACTCACCGAAAGGCCGTGGAATGCCCAGCCACCAGTCTAACCCCATCCACCAACCACCCCACGACCACACGTGGACCACGTTGATCATCGGCGGCTACGTCGCCGCCATCCACCGACTCCCGGACGGCCGCTTCGAGTATTACGCCGACAACGACCCCGACACCAGCGACGAACAGTGGTCCGCCAGCGGAGACGCCGACAACGAAGACGCCGCCCGACGTGCCGCCGCGCAAGCCATCAGCCACCACATCAACGTGTGGAACACGCTGTGAACCGCCGCGACGACGAGACCCGCGCCCACATCATCTGCGCCATCCTCGGCGCCTTCTTCGCCCCCATCATCCTGCTCCTCGACTGGAGCACCACCATTTGGAGCGGCCTGTGAACTCCGATCCGAGCCTCACCATCTACCCAGACCTGCTCCAAGGCTCCGACGAGTGGTTCGCGCAACGATGCGGGCTCGTCACCGCCTCCGTCATCGGTGACCTCATCACCACCCGCAAGCTGACCGCGATCGACTACGACTGCCCAGCATGCGGCGCGATCCCTGATGCGCCATGCCGCAGCAAAAAGGGTGTGGCGACGATCAAAACACTGCACCCGGAACGCGCCGAAACCGCCCGCCACACAAGCTCGATCGTGTTCCATCCCGCCAACAACGACACCGCACGCGGACTCACCACACTGCTTGTCGCCGAACGCATCACGGGCTGGGTTGATCCCACCTACATCAGCGACGACATGCTCCGCGGCATCGAAGACGAGCCCCGCGCCCGCGACATCTACAGCGAACACTACGAGCCCGTCCACGAAATCGGGTTCATGGTGCGCGAACACGACGGCGCCCGTATCGGCTACTCGCCAGACGGGTTGGTCGGCGGGGACGGGTTGATTGAGATCAAGTCCCGACGCCCCAAAATCCATGTCGGACATGTCCTGTCCGGGCATCCACCGTCAGAGGTGATGCCGCAGCTGCAATGCGGCCTCCTCGTATCCGGCCGCCAGTGGATCGACTACATCAGCTTTTCGGCTGGCATGCCGATGTGGGTCCACCGCGTCTACCCCGATGAGCGATGGTTCGACGCCATCCTCACCGCAGTCCACACCTTCGAAACCAACGCCGCCGACATGATCGAGCGCTACCACGAAGCCGTGCAAGGACTACCCACCACCGAACGCATCACTGAAATGGAAATGGTTATCTGACATGGACCTCACAGACTCGATAACGCCGAAATCTGAGCAGCTCAACGCCGAAGATATGCTGAGCGGCCCGCGCACCGTGACCATCGAAAAGATCAGCAAAGGTTCCGCCGAGCAGCCTGTCAACATCCACCTCGTCGAGTTCCCGGGCCGCCCCTTCCGGCCCTGCAAGTCCGTGCGTCGCGTTCTCGTCGCAGCCTGGGGGGCAGACGCAGCGCAGTACGTCGGACGTCGAATGGTCATCTTCAACGATCCCACCGTGAAATGGGCTGGACAGGATGTTGGTGGCCTCCGCATCAAGGCCCTCTCCCACATCGATAAGCGACTCACCCTCGCGCTCACGGTGACGCGCGGGCAGAGGAAGCCAGTCGTCATCGAACCCCTGCCCGCTGGCCTGCCGTTGATCAATGACGCCCAGGTGCAGGAACTCTCCACGGCCATCGAAACCGCGGCCGATCGTGCCGCACTCGACGCGATCACTGCCCAGTTGAAGGCGTTCGACCTGGCCCAGCATCGGGGCCGGCTCGTCCAGTTGTGGAAGGACCGCGCCAACGCCCTCAGTGACGAGGAGCAGGCGGCATCCGAGGACAGCGGCCAGGCCGACGACGGCGGCATGATCCTGCCGACTGAGGGGGAGTAGGGGATGGCCGCGCACCTCGACGAAGGCGCGTGGCTGGCTTATCCGATCGAGGGGGATCGGGACGGTGAGGGAGGCGACTGCTATGAAGTCGCCTTCTTCGCTGATGACGAGCTAGCCGCGCTCCGCTTCGTGAATGCCCGCGACGGCTTCAGGGCCGTCTTCATCAAGCCAGGCCAAACAATCCTCGAAGCCTGGCACCTCATGCAAGAGAAAGAGCAGCAGTGACCAACACCGCGTCATGGATGGATATGCCGTTGGCGGCACTCGACTTCGAGACCAGCTCTCCTGATCCTCTCACCACGCGCATCGTGACCGGATGTGTCCTGCGGGTCGACGGCAGTGAAGTACGTGCCCGCAACTGGCTTGCGAATCCGGGAGTCGAGATCCCCGCGGAAGCAACAGCAGTCCACGGATACACCACGGAGTACGCCGAAAAGTATGGGCGCCCACACGATGAAGTGGCGGCGGAAGTCGTGGCAGAGGTGCGGCAGGTGTTCGCTGAAGGTCGGGCGCTGGTCATCTTCAACGCGTCGTTCGATGCGACGATCCTCGCGGCGAATGATCCGTCGTTCACGAGCGCGGAGGGGCTGATCGTGGACCCCTATGTGATCGACAAGCGTTGCGACCGGTACCGCAGGGGTTCCCGAAAACTGTCGGCCGTCTGCATCCATTACGGCATCCGTTTGGATGACGCCCACGATGCGGAGGCGGACGCTCTCGCAGCAGCCCGACTCGCCTACATTCTGCCCCGCCGCTACCCGGAACTCGCGGCCATGACCGCCACCGAACTCATGTCCGCGCAGGTCAACTGGCATACCGAACAAACCGCGAGTTTCGCCGCATACCTCGAAAAGCAAGGCAAACCGGTCGACGACCTGCGCTACGGGTGGCCCATCACGCAGCAGCGCGCAGAGGTGACCGCATGACCGTCACCCCCGCCGAACGCGTATACAAACATCTGCGCGAAACCGGATACGTGTCCGCGACCCCGGCGCGAGACCACTTGGCCGCGATGCGTGCCGCAGGAGTGGTCGAACATCGGTTCGCGAAAGGGATCGGCGTCGACCCCGCCGACCTCGGCCGGATACGTCGTGGCCGCCGCGAACTCATCCCCGCCCACATCGCGACCGCCGTCCTCGCAGTATCCGTCGCCCAAGCAGTCGAGTCGTACACGCGCCCCGAACCACACGCTGACACTGCGGCAGTCACCCGACTCATCACCGGACACAACGTCCAAATACCCGCCCACGACAAACCCGCCTACGCTCGCGCACTCCACGACCACGGTTGGACGAAAACCAGAATCAGCACCGTCCTGCGCATGTCCGGCGCCAGCGTCAACCAAGCACTCCGAGGTGCCGCCGCATGAGCCCACTCGCCGACGCACAACCTGTACGCGACCACATTCGTCAACTCCACGAGATCGACGGGCATTCACTACTGCGGATCGCGAAAACCGCTGGCGTCCCCGACTGCCTCCCCTGCGCCATCCTCAACAACAGGCGGCAACGCATCCGCCTCCGGCACGCCCTCGCGCTCCTCGCCATCACCAGCCATCAAGTGCACATGCACGGACGGCCCACGACTGTCGACCGGAACATCCTGCACCGCATCATCGCCGGCGACACCGTGAAACTCACCCGCAACGAGAAGCCGCTGTATGTGCGGGCACTCCGAGGACGCGGCTGGACGCAAACCCGGATCTCGCGCACCCTCAATATGGACGCCCGCAGCGTGAAACGCGCACTCACCTGGGCGGACGCGGCATGACCATTCCGCGCACCGCAGACGGCAAACCCGCCAGCACCCTGCCCAAACTTGGCCGCTACCGCCGCAGGAAAATCAACAACCTGCGAGCCGCCAGAGGAATCCCCAGCTACACGAACAGTGAACCCATCGCACAACACATCGACTGGCTACACGACCTCGGCTTCACCAACGCCTCCATCGCAGCAGGCGCAGGAGTAGGCGTCTCCACAGTCCGACAGATCGTGATCCGCCAATTCCCGAAAGTGCACATCGAAACCGGCGCCCGCATCAAGGCAGTCACCCACCGGCCCACCCCCGCACAGGCGGGACTGAAGGTGCCTGCCCTCGGCGCTGTCCGTCGACTGCATGCACTCAACGCGCTCGGCTGGACCTACGACGCGATCGGCGCTCGAATCGGCATGACTGGTAGCGCCGTCTCCAAACTCGTCGGCCCCAAACGGATCATGTTCGAAGCATGGGACGCCATCCGTATCGCATACGACGCCATGTCTGCTGAACCAGGCGAATCCCTCCTCACCCGGAAGCGGGCCGCGACAAAAGGGATTCAGCCGCCCCTCGCCTGGGAAGGCGTCGACATCGACCACCCCGACAGTGTCCCGGTCACCGAGGTCGCCTGCGCCGATCGTGACGTCATCGACGAAGTGTTGGTGGCGCGCATCCTCGCCGGCGAACACCACGGCCCCATCCCTACAGCCGAACGTACGGCGGTCATCGACCACGCCGCCCGCCACGGCTGGACCGGCCGCCAACTCGCCACCGTCCTCAACAACAACCTCGCCGCCGCAGATCGTGCGTTGGTCCGGCGCCGCAACAAAATCCGGCAGGAGCAAGCAGCATGACCGACCTCGCGCCAGCCACCATGTGGACCAAACGGTATCGGTGGCGGAAAGCCAACGGCATCACCCTCTACGTCGACGCCACCGCCTCCCGCCACCACATCAACGAACTCAACGCGCTCGGCGTCACCAACGCCATGATCGCCGACGCCACCGGTCGCAGCGACAACAACATCATGCTCATCGCCAACGGCGCCAACCCGAGAGTGCTCGTCGACACCGAACGCCGAATCCTCGCAGTCACCCACCACCCCCACCCCAACCAAACGTTCGTCCTCGGCATCGGTGCGCAACGGCGACTCCGCGCACTCAACGCCATCGGCTGGCCCACCACGGTCATCGCCGAACGGTTCGGGATCACCGCAGGCGCCCTCACCAACAGTGTGCAGCGTGAACACATCACCTACAGCAGATGGGTGGAACTGCGGGACGT
Organism: Nocardia higoensis; assembly: GCF_015477835.1. NCBI lineage: Bacteria > Bacillati > Actinomycetota > Actinomycetes > Mycobacteriales > Nocardiaceae > Nocardia > Nocardia higoensis. The sequence goes on from NZ_JADLQN010000010.1 coordinate 7,894, forward strand.
CTATGACGAACTGTCAGGCAAACCAGGACCAACGCCCGGCCTGCACCGCTACTTCCGTGACAAGCCGATCCCGCCGCTCGCATGGGAAGGCCGCGACATTGATGACCCGCGGGCACAACCCGATTGGAAAGCGATGGGAGTCAAAATGCAGGACCGGCCCGTCTGCCCCAACGGACACCCATACAGGCCCGACAACGTGATGGTCGACAACCGGGGACACAGACGTTGCCGCACCTGCAAGACCGCGTCACTCCGCAACCGGAAGCGCGCGGCATAGCGTTTGACGCATCGTATAGTGTAGCTTAGGAACAACGCCGCAACCGAGATCGTATCGACTGCGGAAACGCGAACGGCGCACCCGCCTGGACAGTAGGTGCGCCGCTCGAAGCCTCGCATCAAAAGATGCTGGGCACGTAGCCCGAGAAGGGGGCCACTCAGCAATGAGTCTAACACGAAGAATGCGTCGAGACCATTTGAACCTCGAAGACATTCACAGCCTGTTCCGCGGCATCCAACGCCGCTACAGCTACACCATCCACCCCGACATCGCGCCGTCCTGGCTCGCTGAAGCCAACCGTGCATGGGTGTGGAACGGGAACGTCGCCTGGTTCGACATCGCGAAGGCCGTCAAAGACTTCCACGCCGGCAACCCTACGACGCCGATCACCCCGCACGCCATCACCGCCATCATCCGCAGCTACTACGGCGCCCGGCCTGAAGGTGAGGTTGCGTGAACGCGCCAAACCGGTCCCGCATCCGTCACCGCGGCAAGCTCGGCCACGGCAAAGACAGCCGCCTGTACACGGCACTGCCCTCCGCGCTCGCCCGCGATGCGGAGATTACCCCGATGGCCGCGAAAGTCGCTCTGTACGTGTGGTCGCACAGCGAAGGCTACGAACTATCCGCAGGCAGTGTCGCCGAAGCCGTGGGCGCCAGCCGTAACTCGGTGAGCAAGGCGCTCGACAACCTGGAGGCTCGCGGCTGGCTCGTCCGTCAGTCGTTCGCGCGTCCCGGCCGGAAGCCGTTCAAGGAGGACTGGTACATCCAGCTCTCCAACGACCCGTTCACTGCCGAGCAGGTGGCTCAACTGTCGGCCGTCGTGATCGTCGAACCCGTTGAACCGTGCTCAGATTCTGAGCAGGGTAGCGACGACATCAACGATGCGACCCTGCGCAACTTTTACGCAGGGTCTGACGAACCATGCGCAGAAACTGAGCAGGGTTACGTCAAACCGTGCGCAGAAATTGCGCACCAAAGAAGTGCATCTTCTAGAAGTGAAGTTAAAGACAGAAGTGCAAACACAGAACGTTACGTAAGTAACGCGAGCGGCCCCGCAACGAATGCTGCGACGGACCTTGATCCTGTCCAAGCCGTCTGCGCCCGCTTCCGCCAACAGCTCGGAGAAGCCGGCTACACGCGTGGACTCGAAGTCACCAGCAAAGACCGCCTCGCCGCACGGCAGCTCCTCAACGACGGCTACACCCCCGAAACCATCGAACAGATGACCGGATGGGCTCTGCGACACAAAAGCTACTGGGCTGGCGTCGTCGACGAGTTGGCGAAAGTTGCGGGCAACGCCTCCAAGATCCACCACCAGTGGGAAACCGACCGGCAGGCCGCAGCCACCACCGAATACGGCATGGCCAAGAAAGACGCGACCGCCCTCGAATGGGCCTCCCTCGCAACCAACCCCGACGCCATCCTCGGCCTCCTCGCAACACCCGACCCCACCCCAGCCATCGAAGCGACCACGCCTCGACTCGGCCCCGTCATCGAACTCACGCCCCAACCCGAAACCCTCTGGAGAGGTGCCGCATGACCCGCGACGAAGTCGTAGCCCTCCTCACCATCGCCAACATCTACGACGACCGCAAACCCTCTGAAACGCTCGTCATCGCCTGGAGCGAAGCCGCGCAACGCGCCCACTGGACCTTCCACACCGCCAAAGAAGCCATCCACAACCACTACGCCGAAACCAGCGACCGGATCATGCCCGGCCACATCACCGAACGCATCCGCCGCACCCGCCGCCGATTCTGGGACCAGTGAACCAATGAGCAACGAACACAACAACGAACGCCACTACGACGAAACCGCCGAAATGCAGCTCCTCGGAGCAGTCCTCACCGCACCCGACGAAGTACAAGCCGACTTCCTCTCCGTCCCCCTCGACGCCTGGTACACGCGCCGCGCCCAACAACTCGCCGGCCTCCTCCACGCCATGCTGCAAAGCGGCGAACCCGTCAACCCCAACACCGTCCTCATGACCGCCATGAACCGCGGCCTCGTAGCCAACGGCATGCTCTCCGGCGACTACATCTTCACCTGCACACAAGGCAGCGCCCTCGCCCCAGTAGCGCCCCTCGCCGCCGAACGCATCGTCCACCTCCACGTGCTCCGCAAAATGTGGCAAGCCTCCACCACCGTCGCGCAACGCGTCGAATCCTCATGGAGCACAGGCATCGACCGCCTCGACACGTTCGAACACATAAGCACCCTCAAAACCGCGCTCGAAGACATCGACCGTGACCTCACCACCAACATCGACGCCCCCAAAACGCTTAACGAATTCCTCGCCGAACGCACCGACGAGACAAACACTCGCTCCTGGCTCGTACCTGGCCTCCTTCAGCGCATGGACCGTGTCATCCTCACGGGACAGGAAGGTCTCGGGAAAAGCCAGCTCCTGGCGCAGTGGGGGATCGCGATGGCGATCGGGCAGCACCCGTTCACCGGGCGTCCGCTCCCCGCAGGCACACCACCCTCCCGAGTGCTTGTTGTCGACGTCGAAAACGCGAAGCACCAGCTGCAAGACCGGTACGCGCGAATCCAGGAAATGTTCGTGGAACGGCGCCGCGACTTCGGGATGGGGCCGGCCGACTGGGACAACTTCAAAATCGCCCGACCGCGGCCCGGCGGTATCAACCTGCTCGACGGACGCGACGCGGCATGGGTCGAATCGCAGATCGCTGACGCCGCACCCGATGTGCTGATCTTCGGGTCGCTGTACAAGGCGCACAACACCAACCCGAACGACGAACAGCCTGCGCGCAACCTCGCCGCCATCCTCGACCGTTGGCGGGAACGCTACGACCTCGCCATCCTCACCGAAGCACACGCCAACAAAAGCACCAACAGCAGCGGGCATCGCAACATGGAACCCAACGGGTCCAGTGTGTGGCTGCGCTGGCCCGAATACGGGTACGGGCTGCGGCGTGCGCAAGAAGACGCGGGTGAACGCGACAAAGTGACCGTCGCAGACGTCGTCGCATGGCGCGGCGCCCGCTCCAGTGGTCGTTGGCCGCTTCAGTTTCAGCGTTCCCACCTTATTCCGTGGATGCCCGCTGACCCCGACTACAGCGACGGCACCCGATGACGACCGCGGAACCCCACCCTTGCCCCGCCGACATCATCGTCGGCGTCGTCGAGTGCTACGCCCGCCAGTTCCCGCACCTGAAACCACCCATGTTCCGGTTCGCGGATGTGGCTCCGATGCTCGCCGGCAGTGATCGCGAATACGAGGCCGCGTGTGTCCTGTTCGACCACGAGCGTGTCCACTACATGCCGGGGGAGGAACTGTGACCGGGCGGGTTTGTGCAGGTCGCAGCGCGGTTTTGGTCGAGCACAAAAACAGTGTACGCCGTACACAGTTTCCTCTCGACGCAGTCCCGCGCAACGGCCCACGTAATACCTGAAACCGATATCGACCCTCACGAACGGCCCGAAAGTGGCCCAGAATCGAAATGAGACGGCACTATGACCTATCCCTGCCCGGATGGGTGCGGCAAGAAAATCCGTACATGGGTGGAAGCCTGCTACCCCGTCACCCCGTGGGACACACCCGGACTACCGCGGAAGACGATGCGAGACCGGTGCGGCAGACATCGCGGGCTGTGCGCCTACCGCGCGGATGATCCGGCGAGATGCCCGAAATGCCATTCGGCGAACAACTGTGGATGCGAGGAAATGCTGTGGCGCTGACTGTGACCGACCTGTTCGCGGGTGGTGGTGGAAGCTCGGAAGGCTTGCGGCAGGCTGGCTACGACATTCGGATCTCCACGAACCACTGGCCTGTGTCAGTAGCAACGCATCAGCTGAATCACCCTGAGACCGAGCACCGTTGCGCGGACTTGTCGAACACGGCGTTCGGCACGTATCCGCGGACGGACATCCTGTGGGCGTCCCCAAGTTGTCAAAAACATTCCGCGGCCTCCAAGTCGAAGCAGGGGACTGTGGAGGATGAGTTGCGTCGTGACACCCCGGACAAGGTGGATCGTGCGACCGCGTTCGCTGTCTTGGCTGCGACAGAGGTTCACGGCTATGAGGCTGTGATTGTCGAGAATGTGCCGAAGTTCTTGAACTGGGTGTTGTTTCCGACGTGGCTGCATGGGATGCGGGCTCTCGGGTATCGGGAGCAGATCGTGAGACTGAATGCGGCGGATGTTGGTCCGGTGCCTGTGGCGCAGGATCGGCCGCGGACGTTCATCGTGTTCACGCGGGATGGTGGCGTGGATTTGACACCGTCTGTGGTGGTTCGGACGCCGGCGACTGCTCTGCTTGATCCGTCGCTGCCGTTGGATGATCCGGGGATGTCGCGGAAGTATTTGGCGCCGCAGATCGCGTCGATTCCTGAGCTGGAAGTGCCGTATTTGGTGACGTACCGGAGGAATGCGAAGGCGCGGCGTGCGGATTGCTCGCAGGTGCAGGCGTTGTGTGCGGGTGGCCGGCATCATGCGGTGGCGACTCGGACTGCGGATGGTGGGGATACGTTGCGTTGGTTGTCGTTGCGGGAGTTGGCGCGGGCGCAGGGGTTCCCGGACTCGTACCGGTTTGTTGGGACGGATACGGAGGTTAGGCGCCAGCTCGGTAACGCCGTCGCGGTGAATGTCGCCAGGTTTCTTGGTGAGCGTGTGGCGCAGGCGTTGGGGGAGTCGGCGCCTGAGCTGGAGTTCGCGGCGTGACGACCGAGTGTTTCACCGCGGTCGCTTCGTGTCCGTCGTGTGGTCGGATCGGGGTGCATGGTTTGCGTGTGCCCCGGCCGGTGCCTACGCGTGAACAGGTGGAGGCGTGGGAGTGGGTGAAGGAGTGGTTCGATGTCGTGAATTTCGCGGGGCAGGTTGTGCGTCGTGTCGTGTATCCGGAGTTGCCGGATGAATCCGTGTTCGAGGTGATCCGCGCATGCGTGTGCGGGAGAGAGTGGGGGCAGGTGTGACAGCAGTCTGGTTCGTGAGCGATTTGCATATCCAGCATGCGAAGGTTGCTGAACTGCGTGGTTTCGACGATATCGACGTGCATGATGCGGTCCTGGCCGCGAATTGGGATCGGGTTGTTCGGGATACTGATCAGGTTTGGGTTCTCGGCGATATTGTGGGACGTCGCGGGCATGAGCATGTTGGTCTTGATTGGTTGACTGCTCGTCCTGGCGTAAAGCATTTGGTGAGCGGTAATCATGATGCTGTGCATCCGATGCATTCGCAGGCGCATAAGGTGCTGCGGGTGTGGTTGGAGGTGTTTGAAACGATCCAGTCTGCGGCGACGCGGAAGGTTCTCGGTCATCGTGTGCGTCTGTCGCATTTCCCGTTCATGCATGACCAGGACGGCGACCATACGCCGGAGTTGAGGCATAACGAGTGGCGGCCTGTCGATATCGGGGGCTGGTTGTTGCATGGTCACACGCACTCGAATGTTCAGCAGCGGGGTAGGCAGTTGCATGTGGGTGTGGATGCGCATGATCTGACACCGGTTTCGTTGAAGTGGGTTGAAGACCGAATCAGTGAGGGAGTGGTGGAATGAGCGAGAGAGTTGGTTCTTTTGCTGAGTGGGCTATGTACGCCGATGGAGCGGATGAGCCTCGCGCGCAAGCAGTCGGGGAACTCGCCGATCAAGTGCGGGCACGGTTAGGTGTGAACAAGCATGTGCCTGTTTGGTTCGCTGAGGAGTCTGAAACCTACTCGCGGGATTTGTGACTGCTGCGCCCCGGACTCGGCGCGTTGGCTGGTCATTCGATGCGGGGAGATTGCTGTCCGACTGGACGTTTCGTATACGGAGGAACTGGACTGGGGGCTAGGCGCGTTCGTGTCGTGGCTGGATGAGCCGCGGCGTGCTGCGGAACGTGAGGCGGCTCGTCAGTGTGTGCGTGAGCGTGAGGCGGCGGTGGATGCGGCTCTGGTGTCTGCGTTTTCTCGCGTGCAGGTGGATTTGTCGTCGCCGTCGTGGCATTCGGATATGTTGCGGCAACTCGGCATCCCCGAGTGAACGCCGTTCAGTTAATGCCTGTGTTCCGTCTCGTACGGAATGCGGGCATTTCCTGAACGCGCGCCGAATTCTTGGGTTGACGCGGGTTGAGACAATAGTGGTATGACCGAAAACCGGGAGCGCGCCGAACAGTTCGCGCGGGAAATGCTCGGCGAATCCTATTGGAGTGAACACACGCCAGGAATGGACTGCCCATGCGGTCCAGGCTATACGGAGCGTGACATCGAACTCGACCTCGACGGCTGGTGGTTGAAGGCGACCGGTATTCGGCATCGGTGGATCGTTGAACCGGTGTCGTGGACGGAACGGCGCGCTGGTGTGACGACGACGGGCGAGTTCACATGACCGACTATCGGGAGCTGCCTGTGGCGCGGGCGACCATCCGCCGGAATGCCGTTTGTGAACGCTGCTACCGACCTTCGGGCTGTTGGCTTGCGCTGTTCGTCCGGGGCGAGAACGGTGTGCAGCGGACCATAGGGCATGACCATTTCGACGACTGGGATACCGCGATCCTGGTGACTACACGAATTGTTGAGCGGCTGAACCGGCGCGCGCAGGAGGCGGCAGCGTGAAAGACCCGGTTGATTCCCTGATCCTCGCCCTCATTTGGGTAGTTGGCGTTGCTGCTGTCGGGCTCCTCGTTTTCGCTGGATGCGCCGCCACAAGTAGTGAAGGCGGCGACACGGGAGGCGAGATGAACGGTGTCATCTTCGTGCCCGCTGGAAACGGCGTCCAAATGCCCATCTTCTACTGACATTCAGGAGCAGCAGTGAAGGTTGTCGCTCTCACTCTCGACGACAATCAACTCCCCGACACTGCGACCGTTGTGCTCACGCGCGCGGAAATGCAGTTCATCGCGAAACTGATCGGGCAGCACAGTCACGAATCCGCTAACGATGTGGTGGCTGGTGGTGGGCGTGCGCTCGACAGCCTGTGGGACGGCCTGACTGGGACCGTGTTCAACCGGTTTTGGGACGGCGGCTTGGATGACGCGATCGCGGGACGTGACGCATGAACCGGATCACCGCGCAAGGGCTCGTCATGGAACTGCGCCTCACCGCGAACCGACGTGCCGCGATCATCACCGAACACCCGCGACATGTCGCCGACGTATTCACCGCCCTCGCCAGCGAATGGAACGGCCTCATCACCCTGGAGCGCCGCTACAGCGCGATCCCCACCATCAAAATCAACCGCCGCCCCGACGATCCGGGCGTGCTGCACATCATCGACGAGCGGCGTGCCCGATTGGACGCCAGCCTCCGGGGACTGCAACTGGACATCGCATACATCGACTACGACATCGACACGGGCAGCGACTTCTACCGGGAACTGTTGGCCCCCGCTCACGTGAGGTGATCCGCTGATGGCCCGCTCCGAGTACGTGTACATCGTGACCGCGGTCGAGGGCGGCTGTGCGGACATTCTTGCCGCGTTCACGGTGAAACATGAACTCGTGTCGTGGCTGCGTGCGAACCCTGCCAGCGATCACCGGGTGACTCGTGTACGTGACGGCCACGACCCACACCCCACCATCATCGACATCACGGAGCTGACCGCATGACGCCCACGGTTTCGACCTTCGACGACCTGATGACGTGGGTGAACCAGCCGCACCCACGAAACCTGGGGTCCCCGTTCGTGTACGCGGACGGTGTCCTCGCCGAACAGGTACGGTCACGGCTCGACATCACCAACCCGGACGCGCTCATACGTATCGACTACACCTACGACGTGCTCCAGTTGAGCATGGTGATCGTATTCGACGTCTTCACCACCCCAGAACCGTGTGCGGAAGGCCATTTGTGGTGCGCGTTCCGTCCTCTCGGCATCAACAAACCCGCCGAGGTGGAAGCGCTGCGTGCATGGCTGGAAACGGGGGAGCTGTGACCTACCGTCTGACGTGGCGTGGACAGCCTGAACCGGGCGCATGGGAGACGATCGACGCCGCGAAAGCCTATGCGCAGGCCAACAGTCACGCCCAGAACGGGGAACCGATCGGGCCGCTCGAATGGTTCGAACCACCCACCGGTTCACGCGCGGTCTGGTGGGGGAGCGACGGCTACAACAACTGGACGATCCTGGAGGCCAACGCATGACCCCCGACGAGATCCGTGCTCTCGCTGCCGAACGTGTCGCGCGCGCCGAATACGACGACTGGAAAACCCATTACGACGCGATCACCAACCGGGACGTCCTCGACAGTGAACCACCCGCACCGAGCTTCGACAATGCACCCGACGATTACGGGCCGAAACAGGCATACCGACGCCGCGCGCAGCGTGTCGTGGATGCGCTCGCCGAACTCTTACCAGTCGCGGTCGAACAGCGATACCTCGGGCGCGGCATGGATCGGAAAACCAGGTACGTCACCAACTGGATTGAACACGTGGAGGAGCCATGAAACGTTGGGCAGTCGGTGACCAGATAGACGCCACCATCGACCCATTCGACGATCTCCCCGCTGGATTGGTCATCCGCTCCGCTGACGGTGCGATCGGCCAAAACACCTACAACGGCTGGTACACGCCCGGCAACGACCTGCGCGTCAACCCGACCGAAGACTTCGCGTATCCGTGGACAGTCATTTGGGCACCTGACAGCGAGGAGGCAGCATGACCTACATCATCCGCACGGACGGCAGCGAATCGACTGGCCCCGAAGGCATCTACCTCGTGTGGGGCAGAAACCATTGGGAAGACCGCAAGATCGAAGCGCGAGACAGCCTCGATGACGCCCTCCACTGCTACGAAAAGTGGGAGCACAGCGGCTACGGAGACCCCGGCTGCATCGAAGGTCCCGCTGGCTTGGTTCCGTGGCGGGAAGTTGATGCGTGGGTGAAGGCGGCTCGTGTGCGGGCAGAACAGGCAGCCGCCCAGAACCGGCGTGACGGCGTGGGGCAGGTTTGTTTCACGGTCGAGTTGCGGGCACCGGACAGTGATGAGGCGGCGGAGTTCGCTCGCGCGGATGATCTGTCGGATGCGATCGAGATCTTGGGGCGTTTGAACAAGCCTGGTCGGGTGCGGATCGTGATGCGCGTACTCGAATGGAACGGTTGGCGCACTGAGCGTGTCATCCACGATTGGGCGCCCGCCAACGAACAGCAGGAGGCGGCGTGAGCTACGATTACGGCCCGCTCGACACCTACGAAATCATTTGGGCGTCAGGGCACATCGAACACATCGACGCCCATCAGGTGCTCCTGCCGCCCGCTGACATGCTTGGCGCGTTCCTCCCCGGTGCGACAGCGACGAGGACGCGGAACGGGTGGACGTTCCACGGGGAAGTCGAGGGCCGTTGGAAGCTGCTGCTGTTTGCGCCCGCCGAGGACATCGTGTCGGTCCGCAACCTCACCCACACCCGCGACCGAGCCGAACAGGCGGGAGAACCGGACGCCGCATGACGGCGGAGTCCGGCAAGCGCCTCCTGTTCACCGTGCGCGTGTTCAACAATGCCGAACACGCCCCGAAACTGAACGCCGGCGGGCCGGTATCCTGCGCGCATGCCTGAGCAGACGCCCCGAGAGTTCGCGCTCACCTACCTACAGCAGGTCCGCGACCAGCTCGCCGAAGCCGCCCGCCACGGCGTCACGCTAACCCCCGCGACCCTCGACGCAGCAGCCAACAAACTCGACCAGGCGCACCGCATCCTCAATGAAACGACTCCTGATCACCGGTAGCCGCAACTGGCGCGACCGGCAAACCATCCGCGACGCCCTCGCACAAGCGTGGCGCAACCTCCAACCCGGCCCCATCGTCTTGGTGCACGGCGCAGCCCGCGGCGCCGACACCATCGCCGCCGACATCTGGACTAGGGGAGGGCTCCCTGTGGAAGCGCACCCCGCAGACTGGAACCGCGACGGCCTACGCGCCGGCCCGATCCGCAACCAAGCCATGATCGACCTCGGCGCCCACCTTTGCCTCGCCTTCCCTCTCGGCGAATCGAAAGGCACGAGGCATTGCATCAACCGAGCACGCGTCGCAGGCATCCCAGTGCGCGTATACGAAGGTTGATCTGTCGGCGTCATCGGATAGGCTGTCGGCGGGCCTGCACCCTTCGATCGATGAGGAGGGCCACCGTGGCCGTAATCACCAATTATCGACAGCTCGCTAACTTCAACCGCGGTCTCACCCCAGACGCGCAGGTGACCGGGGAACTCGCGCGCAAAATCTGTGAACTCGCAGAAGTCGACCCCGGTTCGAGCGTGCACGTTCGCCGGAACTTTCAGCGATTCCCCCTCAACGGGGACGTGTACCACCGCCCCGACCATCGGGTCATCGTCGGCTGGCGGCACATGGGACTCGACGACATCCTCGAACTACTCGCCACCCAGGAAGCCTAGTCAGCGGCGCCGCGCTCACCCATCCACGCGTACGGGTCTGCGCCAGCCTTCTCGACCCGCTGGAAGCAGTCCTCGCACATGATGCTGATCGGTCCACGTACGGGCCGTTCAGCGCACAAGCTGCATAGTCGCGGCTTCTCCTCGTCACCCATAACCGGAGTGTAGCCAGAGAGGTCAACGCGCCCGATGCGGGCGCTTTCTGGCGTTGCTGACCGTCGCCCGCGTCAACCCACCCCACAACCGGGCAATCGCAGCATCCGACATGCCCTCCTCTGAAAGTGCATCCCACGTGGACCGCCGAACCGACGCGGCAGCCGACACCACAGCCTTCGCCCGCCGATCCAACTCAGACAGCACGTCCCGCTCCTCGGTCGGCGCCAACTCGGCGGGCGGAGTGTGCGCGTACCGGTCCGCCATATCCGCCAGCTGGCGCGCTTGGCGCGCCAGCGACTCCCATGGGTCAGTCACCACACTTCTTCCGTTTCCTTGTCGTCGGGCAGCAGGGTGTAGGAGGTGCGGATGCGGAAGTTTGCGGTCATGCGCGTGTTGTAGTCCTCATCCCTCTTCTTGGCGTTGCGGATCGCGTTGTCGGCGCGTTCGCGCAGGATGGGTGCGCTCGTGTCCTGTGTGATGTCGCCGTCGGCGTGGCGGACGGTGCGGAGGATCTTCACGGTGTTCATGGTCGCTTCTCCTGTTATGGGCTGGTTGATGTGATGCGATTGTGTGTCGGACTAGTTGTTGGCGAGGCGGGCGACTTTGGCGCTGCTCCAGTAGGCGCGGTCATCGGCGTCACGGCCCCGGAACCTGGTCGCGTTCCCGAACTCGATGGTTACCGTGATTTCGGCGGGGGTGTCGCTATCGGGGTTGGGGATGATGACGCGGGTGCCGGGCTTGATCATGTTGGCGGTCAGGTTGCGGCGATTGGTGATCATTTCGGCCTCCCTTGGTTGGTGTGACACTAATGTATACCCTAGGGAATACATTCGCAAGAGGTAGTCTGAAACCGATCGCACACAACCGCGATCCCGCGACACGACAACGCCCCGAACCTTTCGCACGAGGTTCGGGGCGTCGTTGTACGCGGGGCTACTGGCTCAATCCTCCGCCGAGACGTTGATTGCTGGACTGTCGTCATCCTCGTTGTGCTCCACACGGTCGATCTCTAGTTCGCCACCAGCGGCGCGCGAGTAGATCCGCACATCCAGGTTGCCGTGCTCGCTAACCGCCTGTCGCAGCAGGAGAATGAGTTCAGTTGCTTTCATGCCTGAGATCCTTCCACTTCATCCGTCCTGTCGAACACTTCCCGCAACCCGGCCTCCACATCCAGGCGAGCCGCTACACCCTCAGTGAACGCCCGCTCCCACAAGGCGATCTCCATCACAGCCTGAGCCCTCCCCTCATCCGACAGCGAATCCCACGCCGCCAAACGCTCACGCAACTCAGACGGCATGTTCTCCCGCGCCTGCAACTGCTCCACCGAAATCCCGAGCATCCGTGCTTTCCGCTGCTCCGGTGTCGGCTCGCACCAGCCATGCCACTTCACGCCCGGCGCCCAACGCTGCAAATGCGTGGCCCGGTCAGTGTCGCAGTACCGGCAGGCATTCGGCGACGGCAGGTTACCTGGTCGCGCCATCTCTCTTCTCCTTCTCTCGCTCATTCTTGGTCTTCCGCCGATACTCTCTGCCTGACCGCACGGGTTGCGCCGCCGACGTGGACCGCAACGCTTGCCGGCGACGCCAACCCGCAAGGTCCGGGCGTTCAGGGCTGGTCATCGGGCTCAGCGAGCTTCAGGAAGGCGTCCACGGCGTCACGCAACGCCTTGGCGGACTCGACATCCCCACGGTTCTTGAACTTGTCGGCAGCGTGCCCCACCGAGGTCGTGACAGCACGCCGCTTCTGCGCAGCCTTGATCACCAACACCTCCGGGTGATCCAGTGGAGCCAAATCCCAACTTCGGCCGCTCAGCCCGTCGCCGTACTCGTGCAGCCACGCCGTCTCACCGCGTGCGCGGGTCCGGGTGATGTTGAATCGCCCCTCGTCCCCGTCCACGAGCACAACCACATCACGCTTCCCGATGCGATCAACCACGGCTTCACGCACGCGGCTGCTCAGTCGGCTGTTGCAGATGTAGGCGACGGTCGCGCCCACGGTCAGCCACTCCAAGCCGGTCTTCTCGGTCATCAGTTCTCCTTGTTGCATTCGTCGCAGTCGGTGCAGTGCGTGCACGGCGGCATCGGCACCACATGGCATGCACATGAGTGGTCCTCCGTGCCAGCCCAGTCCGCGAGCTGATCGCGGGTCCTCAACTCGGCGGTCGCACGGTGGTGGTCGCGCCGCAGCTCGGCCAGCTCGCGTTCCAGTCGCGTGATCTCGTCGCGGGCAGTTTCGAGGGCACGCGCACGCTCCATGCTGACCCACTCCAAGTCGAAGATGTAGTCGGCGCAATCAGGGCAAGCAGCCATGTCAGTTCTCCTGTCGGTTCGCCGCGGCCATCGCAGCCACGGCATCGTGTTCGGTCTCGCACCAGTCACGCACACCGCAGCATTCGGGCAGCTGAGAACTGAACTGGGACGGCACGACACGCACACGCCGGGGGCGGGCGCAGCGTGAACACCACACGGTCTCGAACTCGTACCGCAAGTTCTCCTCGGTGATGCGCGTGTATTTCTTCAGCAGGCCGGGGTACGAGATCATCCGTTCCCGCCCCGAACCGCGTGTGCCCCGCACCATGAACATGCGGTCACCACGGAACTCGGACACTTCACGCAACACGAACAACGCGCGCTTCCCGTCCCGTGAAACCCACTCACTTCCAACGATGTCCATCAGTTCTCCTCTGTTCGATACGTTCTCGGTTGGTGGGTCGGCAGGTGTCGAACCTGCTGCCGCTGATCGCCATTCGCGGCCCCTCCACGGGCGACCCTGTGGGCTAGGCGAAGCTAGCGAAGTAGGCGGCCAGCTGCTCGTCGGTCACCTGAGCCAGCGCCTCCACCGACAACTGCCGGAACGCGGCCTCATGATCGAGACGGCCGACGCGGGCGGCGGCACGGCTCAGGTCGGCGTACCGGCGGTAGTCGCCGATCAGGTCGATGATGTCGCGGGACAAGATCATCAGGGGCTCTCTCTCAAGCGGTTGGGGGTGTGGTGGCTGTCGCTCGCGGGGAACAACACTGGCCCCCTCTACACGACGGCGGGTAGGGCGCCAGCCACCACGGGCCAGGTGGTCAGGAGATGCGGCGCACGGGGAAGTGCTGCGGCTCCCAGTGCTGGCCGTCGTCGTACAGCCATGCGCCGTCCTCGGTCTTGCGGGCCGTCAGGCCGGAGTCGTCGATGCGGGCGCCGACAGGCAGCGCTTCGAGTCCTTCGGGGGTGTGAATGAGATCGCGCTCGGGCATGTCGTTCTCTCCGATCAATAGTTCCGCTTGAAATCAGACAGCAGGGTCAGGCAGCGGCGCCGTTCTCACGCGCTTCCGCCTTCCACAACATGCGCTCGGCGTGCCGCAACTTTTTGTCCAACTCCACGTATCTCCGCAACCTGGCGTCTTCCCGCTGCTGGACACGTGCCGTCCGTCGCGGCCCCAACGCGACACCACCCGCTGCCGCACGATCCGGTATCAACGGCTCCGTGAGCGCCGCCCGCTGAGCCTCCAACCGTGTCACCCGCTCCCGCCAATACGAGGCCGGCCGGTAGTAGCGGGGCTGACGTTCCGGCTTCGGCTGCGGCTCAGGGGGCGCGAGGATGGCCGGGTCCACCAAATCCTCATCCCCGTCCTGAATGAACCACTCCAGCAGCGGCGGGAACTTCGGTTTGATGGTCGAGCAGGAGGCCAGCCATTCGTCCGCCCGCCGCTGAAGAAGCTCCATGTACTCGTCACCCGACAAGTGCGCCGGGGTGGTCACGACTCGTCCTGGTCGACGATCGTGACCACGTCGCCCCAGCCGTACACGTCCATCACGCGACCGTCTGTCATCAGGACGCGAGGGCAGCGGCAGGGACAATCGCCGGTGGTCGCGGGCGTGGGGGCAGCGGCTACGACAGCGCCCTCAAAGACACTGCCGGTTTGGGTGATCTGGTCGCCGGGCTTGAGGTTGCCGACGATGACGGTGCGGGTCTTCTTGACCATTGGGGTGTCCTTCCAGGGGGCGGGCTGCTGGTGTAGCGGCCCGCCAAGTGGTGTGGGTCAGGCCGCGTACACGCCACGGGAGACCAAGCTGAGGGTGAACTCGACGGCCGCAGCGGCGTCCATGCCGCCATCCCGATACTCGACAAGGCCATCCCATGCGGCAGGGTGCGCGTCTCCCCACAGCTTCGCCCAATCAGCCGAGCGCTCAGACAGTTCAGCGGCGGCAATGCGGTTGCGGCGCTCGACCTCGGCCAAACGCACAGCCTGGTCAGTGATCTTGAAACCGGTCACCTTGGCGGCGCAACGGCGGCCGTACTCCTGTCCGTCGGACAGTTGAAACACGCGACCGAGGCTGCGGCCACAGCACGCACAGACGCCGTGGGCGCGGGTGATGCCGGTGAGGGTCACAGTCTCGCGGGCGGTGGCGATCATCGATGGCTCCTCTTAGTGGGTTGGGGGCGGGCCACCGGAGCGGCCCGCCAGCGTGTGTCGGTTCAGGCCGCGACCGGGGTGGCGACGAGGTGGGCGGTCTTGTCGTAGGCGGCGAGTCCAGCGCGGATGGCGGGCTCACCGGGCACGTACGCGAGCACCTGGCGGGGGCGGCCGTTGACGACCTTCCACACCTGCTGGGGCTCGCTGCCGTAGGCGCCGAGGAACGCGGCCTTGATCTTCTTGCCCGCCTGCGAGGCGAAGCGGCGGATCAGGTCGGCGTCCGCACCCAGGCCAGCGAGAACCTGGGAGACGGTGACCAGTGCGCCGCGCTCCAGCAGGCCCGCGACGTGGATGCCGTTGAGCTTCCGCAGGGCGCGGACCAAGCGGACAGCCTGCACGCTGGCGAGACGAGCCCGGATGAGCGCGGCGGCGGCCTTGCGGGCGGCGCGGGTGCGGGTGTAGATGCTGGCGTTCATCGGGGGCTCCTTTGGTGGCTTGCTGATACTCAAACCGTACACTGAGTGTACGACGATTGCAAGCGAAACCATACGATCAACCATAAACAGTACGTCAACCACGGCGCCGAGACCGCGGAATCGACGCCAACACATCACCCAACACAGCCCGCACACCCGGCTCCACATCCTGCAAAATCAGACCCTTCCGCGCCCCCTCACTCCCCGCCACAGCAGGCAACACCGTCTCCATCAACCTCATCGCCGCGTTATACAAATCCGCCTTCGGCAAACCCGTTTGAGCTGCAAGCTTCTCCACATACGCGGCCGTCCCAGGCGACTGCGTGAACGTCAGGCGCCGGCCCTTATCGGCCCTCTCCGCGGTCACGTCTGCACTCCGCAGCAAGCGGTTCGAACGGTCTTCACGGTGTCTCCTCAGTGGATCCGGTGTCGATTCATCGAATAACGTTGCACACATCATATCGTTGTGTATACGATCACAACACAACACCGGCTGCCACCGGAACCCACACACTCACCGAAAGAAGGCCCGCGATGGACCACCATCTCCTGCCCGTCACCCACCGCGCATGTGGCGGTGAAGGCTGCCGCGACTGCCAGCATGAAGGCGAAACGTGGGAACGCATCAGTGTTCGCGACCTGCGCGCCGACGAAACCAACGCAGCGATCCGACACCTGCTCGGCACCTACGACTACCGCGTCATCGGACGCACCGCCCCGGATCGCATGTTCGGTGACTCGTGCGACGAATGCGGCGCCCCTTCCCTCGTATTGACCGAAACCGTCCGTTTCCTGACGCGCGGCGCTGAACGCGAAGGGCATCAGCACTGCTTGTCCTGCGCGTCCGACGCCATCACCACCCTCGCGGGCGACACCTGGGACGAAATCGACGTCACCGTGCCTGCCCGTGTTCTGCCCGCCTCCGACTACGCCGCCTAGGAGCAACGACCATGCGTGACTACAGCAAGAGTGAAGTCCTCGAAATCCTCGGTCTCCCCACCGATGTGGAGGGTGTGGTTGTCGAAGTCGATTGGGACGGATACGACTTCCGTGACAGTGACTGCCACATCGACAAACTCCTTCCGGCCGCTGTCCACGTCGACTACTACGACGTCGACGCCGACCCCGAAGTCGACGTGTACGAGCCCGGCACCCTCCATCAGGTCGCGTTCTCGCTCCAGCATGCCGCGACCGGGATCACCGAAATCCTGGGGGAAGCGTTCCAGGGGGACGACGACTACGGGGTTCAGGTCGTCGTCAACGGGTGGGCACTTACCTACGGGATGGGGCAGGTGGCGGCGTGAGCGACCTCTACGCCGCATCCAAGCGGGACTTCCTCGGCTACGCCAAGCACCTCGACGGCATGACGATCCACCTCGACCAGGGCCTGTACCGGCACATCCAGTTCGGCACGCGCGGCCAGGTCGGCTGGTTCGAGATCATCACCTGGCCGCACCGCCTGTCCATCACCGGCGACATCGGCGACTGGACGTTCGGCCGCATCGAGGACATGTTCGAGTTCTTCGGGCACTCCGCCGAGTCGAGCATCCAGCCCGACTACTGGGCCGAGAAAATCGTCGCGGGCACAGCGCCCTTGGTGTTCTCCGAGGAGGCATTCCGCCGCCAGGTCGTGACCGAGTTCTGGTACCGGCGCGACCGGTACGAGGGCGAGTCCGCCGACCTGTTCCGGCAGATCCGCGAGGACGTCTTGGAGTGTGCTTGGGATGAGCCGTCCGCGCTCCGATCTGCGGACACGTTCCGCTACGTGTCGCATCACAGCGGGCGTCAGAACTTCACTTTCCGTGACAGCTGGGAGTGGAACATTCGTGACCATAGCGTCCACTACCTGCGCGCCTGCCAGGCGATCGTGTGGGGCATCGCGCAGTACCGCGCCCACAAGGCTGCCGCGTCGAAGGAGGCGGCGGCGTGATCACGCGCCGCGACGAGCCGAGGCGCGTCACCCATTACGGGGACGCGCCCCTGGTCGACCACGCCGGCTACACGGTGGATGTGGGTGTGGAGGACGGGACCGGGCGGATGACGTTGCGTGTCGGTTTGGGTGACTCGTCTTGCCACGGTATCCGCGCCGATTTGGACCTTGATGCGGTCACTGAACTCCGCGACCGCTGCAACACATTCCTCAACGACCATCAGGAGAACCAGTGAACAGTCTGTACTGCTCTAAATGCGACGTCTACCTCGACGACGTCACCGAGTTCCGGTGCTTTCGCTGCGGCTGGAAGATCCGCGATGTCGACAACCCGTATGAGTACCTTGACTGCGCCGACGCCATCTGGGAGCAGCAGTGATGCCGATCCAGCTCTACAGCGACACCGAAATCATCACCCAATTGCGGGCGCTCGCACACGACTTGCGTTGGGAAAGCCGCACCGACGCCGCCACCCAGATCACAGCACTCGCCGACCGAATCCAACAGGAAGCAGCATGACCAACAATCCAATCAGTGCGCGCCTCATGCACTACCAAGCGCAGCCCCTCACGCTCGACCGCACCCGCGTCTATGAGCAGAGCAACCCGAGCACTTTCACTAAGCCTGTCGGCTTTTGGGTGTCGGTGGAAGGCGAACAGGACTGGCCCGCTTGGTGCACAAGCGAGGACTACGGGTTCGACAGTCTCGCCGTCGCGCATGAGGTGCGCATCACCGACACCGCAAACATCCGCTACATTACCTCCGTTTCCGAAATGGATGCTTTCGGCGCTGAATTCGTGACACCAACCGACTTCGATGTCCGACGCGATCGAGACCGCCGTTTCTGGGGAATCGGCTGGCAGCAGGTTGCGGCGCGTTACGACGGCATCATGATCGCCCCATACCAGTGGGAGCGACGCTATGGGGCTGAGTGCGAGTGGTATTACACGTGGGATTGCGCGTCAGGCTGCATCTGGAATCTGGACGCGATCGAGTCCGTCACAGTCGTTTCGGCGGTGACAGCATGACTATCACCGTCGAATTCGTGACCGAACTGCCACCAGAGAAGCCGCAGGAGAGTGGCCGCGCCGAATACCGGGCGTTCGCTGCCGCCCTGCGTGAACGCCCCGGTGAATGGGCGAAATGGCCTGTCCCGATCAAGGACACGACAGCCCGCGGGTATGCGTCGCAGATTCGGGGCGGCATGATCGCCGCGTTCCGGGGCGGTCAGTTCGACGCTGTGTTCCGGGATGGCCAACTGTTCGTCTGCTACACGGGGGGACAGTCGTGAACGAGTTGATCAACGCCGACTGCCTCACCTGCGGTACCCCGATCGACTGGGTCGCCTGCCCCACTGGTGGCTGGTGGGCGCATCGCATCCATCCTGCCGACCACCACGACGCACAGTCCCCGATCGACGTCATCGAGGACATGGATGACAACGGCTACTGGTATCCGATCGCCACGATGGGGGTCGAGTCGTGACCGATAACACGAGCATCCGATACGCGATCCGTTTGCCGAACGGGGAACTCGCGCATGATCTGCCCAGTGACGTGAAATCCGGGTACCCGAAACGGGAATCCCTGCCCAACGGTGACGAGGCGTGGCTGTGGAGCGACCTCGACGAACACCACGCCCGCAACACGATCCGCAACATTGCCCGCCTGATCACACATTGGGGGCTGGCGGACGTGTTCACCGAAAACACGTCGGTGGTGATGGTGCGGACGACCGTCGAAATCTTGGACGGCGACCGCGACACCGAACCCGCGGTCGAGCGACCCGAGCCGACATGGAAGACCGTCGAGGACGTGCCTATCGGTCGCACGTTCGTTCCCGCCGTAGACCCGCTCGGCAGCTACACATTCAAGCGCGGCCCTGACTGGGTTTTGCAGCTCATCGACGGCGGAAACTTGGCCCACCAGTCCACCGACGAACTGAACACCCGCTACCCGGACGGCTTCACCCACAGGCCCGGCGAAACGGTGGAGGACGCCCCGAAAGCCGAGCCGCGCACATGGATTTGGGCGAGCAGCGTTCCGCATCTGGTGCCCGTGAAAGTGGTGGGCGACGACAGCAACGTCACCTGGAAGCATGACGCGCTCGCTGGCCGATTCTACCCGTACTGCGACGGTGAGTTTTACGGGGACAGCATTAGCAGGGCCGAAGCCGACAGCATGGCGACCGATGGGTTCGTGGAGGTTCTGTCGTGACCGAACTCGACAAAGGCCAGCGGTGGGAAATCGCCGAACAGTTGGACGAGATACCAACCGCCTGCTGGTCGGACCTCGTTGACTGGGTTTTCGACGGATACAGCAAGACCGAGACCGACGACGGCGAGATCGTCCACAACCCCGTGCCTGATGTCACCGGCGGTGCGTGGTGCGCGACGGCACCCGACTTGATGCGTTCCGGCTGCTGCTACTGCGGCAAGTTCCGTGCAGGAGTGGAGGTGACCGATGGCCGCGCGTGAAAGCCAGCCCCGCATCTGGTCTCGTGCCGTCGACATCCCCGCAGGTGTGCGTGTCCAGTTAGCTCGCCTCGACTCGTATACGACGTGGCAGCGGATCGGCCCCGACTTGTTCCGGCTGTCCGTGAACGGCAACGACACCCCCACCACCTACGACACGACCCGCCTCGACCAGGCCGCGAACGGGGTCGGATTCACCGAAGTCCCGTAACCCCAAGACCTTCCCCCTGCCGCCGCACCACACGTTGACTGCGGGCTGGCTTGTGGGGGAGGAGGAGTGCGGCGCCCGAGATGACTGCCCTTTCGGGCGCCGCCCCTACCAACTTCTATCGAACGGAAACATTATGACGACCACCCACAACATCCCTTTGATGCGGAAGATTCTGCGCCACATCGACCGGCACCCGTTCCAGTTCGCGGCCGACGACTTCACCCGCGACATCCTCGGATGGGCAGTCAAACTGTCCGACACCGACTGGGCGCATGTCGACCCCGACGCCGGCTATGACGCGGTCGAACTCGTCAACTATCGGACCGGGCAGTACGCCCACATCGCTGTTGTCGGCGCCCAACTCTTGGGCACCACCGCAGAGGAAACCGAACACCTCATGTATATCAGTCGCCGAGCCTGCATCGACTGGCTGAACGACGCGATCAACATCTATGAGAACCGCGTGATTGACGCGATGGAAAAGGATCTGGGAGCAGCAGCATGAACGACAACCTGAAAACCTATCGCCGCCTCACCCTCGGCGAACTGATCGCCACCCTTGACCAGCTCGGTGACGCCACCGTGGAAGGGCTCGACGGTCTGGTGGACTCGTACCGCGGCTACTACGAACGCAACGCCACCGAACCCTGCAACTACCAGGAGTCCGCCACCGTCCTCGCCAATCAGTATCGGGAGCAGATCGGAAAGCCGATCACCGGATACAAGGGCGGCGACTACACGGTGGATGAGGGCGAACTCATCTACTACGCCGCCTATGGACGTAGCGGCCCGAACATCATCGGGTTGGAGCCGACCGAGACCAGCGTCTACCGGCCGGTCCTGCTGGAACAGGACTATCACCTGTGAGCGCGGCGGGTGGATACAACTCGAAGGCGTATCAGAGTGTGGAAGACCTTGCCGAACGTGCCGACTGGTGTGCACGCGCCGACCGAGACCAAGCCATCAGCGACTATGTGCAAGCCTTGCATGCGTTGGCGGCGATGAGGTCCGCGAACGATGGGCGACCACGCGTGAAGAAGCCGACCTCACTGCCTGCCAGGGAACGCAATCTTGCGACCCGCACCGTGGCGGCCAGGCGTTCGGGGCGTGCCGCGTGATCACCGAGACCGGCGCAAGCGCCGACTTCGCCGTGGAACCGCCTGCTGCGGATGGGGTCACGTACGCGACCCTGCACCTGCGTGATCACGGTCGTGGCATTGTCATCACCCTTTCGACGCACGAACTGACTGTCCTGCTCGGCGACGGCGCGGAGGCGTTGAAAACACTCCACAACAGCAACTAGACCAGCCTGGAAACCCTTGTGGGGGTGCGGGATTCGATCCGCACCCCCACAGTTGTGTTTGCATCATTGCGTTTAGTCTGCGATGTGAACTACAGTGTTCGACATACGCAAAGATCAGCACCTATTGAGGCAAGGGATCAGCAAATGCGACACACCATCTACCGCGGCCTCGCTCTCCTCGCCGCCCCCATCCTCGTTTTGGCCGGCATCATCATCGCCCCCATCGTCGCGGTCGTCCGCCGATGAGTAAGGAACCCAGCCCATACACGGGCGCCCCCTGCATCACTGAAGCCGTGTTCTCCAAATCGCGTGTCACCCGCACGCACCCGTGGGACTACCTGATCGTTGGGGAGACGAAAGAGCAGCGGCAACGACGTCATACGCGCATCAAACGGCTTTGCCAGTCCTGCCCTGCGCTCGACGTGTGCGAGCAGGAGCGGCAGGACATCCTGTCCGGGCGAGTGAAGAACCCGTGGACTGGTGAACAGATCCATTTGCAGGGCGTGATCTGGGCTGGTCGGGCGCACCCCGATAAGGAGCCGGAAGCCGACAAGCAGGATGCGTTGATGTCGCGGGAGGGTTTGGCGGCATGAGTCACGAGCTGACGATCATTCGGGCGGTCGGCAGTCGTCATCAAGCCGTCTGCGCATGCGGGGAAACGTTCAAAGGTGACCTGCCTGAGCAAGCGCGGCTCGGCTGGTACATGCACCGCATCCACGCGATCAAACCTGCTTGCACCGCGCCGAACAAGAAACGGTACGGGACCAGGCAGGAAGCGGAGAACGCGATCAGTCGACAGTTGCGGCGCGCGACACCAGGCCGCCGACCCATCCACGCGTACCGCTGCCGATCCGGGCAGCACTGGCACACCACCTCAAACCCCGAACACCAGAAGAGGACAGCATGAACCAGCTCCTGCCCATCGCCGCCGAGAACGCCGAGACCTTCACCGGTCATCCGGTCACCGACACCATCGTGATCGTCGCGTTCCTCGTCCTCATCGGCTTCCTCGCTTGGTCCTCCCGCTGACCGTCTCCTGAAAGGCTTCTCATGACCACTTTCCGTATCGCCCGCGACGACCTCACTGAGGCTGTCGGTTGGGTTGCTCGTAGCCTCCCCGCCCGCCCCAGCGTCCCCGTCCTCGGTGGTGTGCACATTGTCGCCAACGACGACGGTGTCACCGTGTCCGGGTTCGACTACGAAACCTCGACGCAAATGCGGTTGCCCGCCGAAGTTGGGACACCGGGGGAGATCCTGGTGTCCGGGAAACTGTTGGCGGACATCACCAAGGCGTTGCCGAACAAGCCTGTCAACCTTACCCTTGACGGCTCGCGTGTCCTCCTCACCTGCGGAAGCGGCAAGTTCACGCTCCCCACCATGCCCGTCGAAGACTATCCGCAACTCCCGGACATGCCGGAACAGTCCGGGGAGATCGACGCTGGCCTGTTCGCGAAGGCGGTCGGGCAGGTTGCGGTAGCGGCTGGTCGTGACGACACGCTCCCCATGTTGACTGGTGTGCGGGTGGAGATCGACGACCAGGCCGTCACCCTCGCCACCACCGACCGATTCCGGTTGGCGGTCCGCACCCTCGAATGGGTACCCGAAACCAACATCGACGCCCAACTCCTCGTGCCCGCCCGCACACTCGCGGACATCGCGAAAGCACTCGAAACCACCACCGACGTACGCCTGTCCATCACCGACCACCTGTTGGGGGTCGTCAACGCCAGGCGCCGCACAACCACCCGCCTGCTCGATGCGGAGTTCCCGAAATTCCGGCAACTCCTGCCCAAGGAACACACTGCGGTCGCCGGCATCAACGTCGCCGACCTGACGGGGGCGGTGAAGCGTGTTGCTCTGGTGGCTGAGCGTGGCGCGCAAGTGCGGTTCGAACTGTCGGAAGAGGGCTTGTTGCTGTCGGCGGGTGGTGAGGATGCGGGGCGTGCCGAGGAACGATTGGATGCCGTGTTTCATGGTGAGCCGCTGTCGATCGCGTTCAATCCTGGCTACCTGTTGGACGGGCTCAGCGCCATGCATTCCAACGTGGTGACGATCGGGTTCACGACACCCACCCGGCCCGCAGTGTTCACACCTGGCAAGCCTGAACTTGTCGAGTTCGGGACCGGTTTCGCGGCACCCGAACGCGACTACCTGTACCTCCTGATGCCTGTTCGGATGCCGTCATGAGCGCAGAGGAGATTCGCGCGCAGATCGACGCTGCCCTGTCGGATCACCGCCCCTACGAGGACATCTACCTGTACTGCACGTGCGGCCTGCACATCGGCGATGACGGGTACTCGGCTCACGTGGCGGATGTGCTCGCCGAGGCGGGCTTCCTGCCGACCGGAGTGGAGTACCGCGAGCTGGAAGACGGGTACGCCGGTCAGCTCGTCAGCGCCACAGGCAAGGTGACTGCGGTGTCGAAGCCCGCGACTCGGCAGCGACGTTACGTCACTGCCTGGCGGGAGTCGGCGTCGTGACCGCACAGACGAGCGAGCGTGTGGACAGCATCGAACACCTCGACCACACGCCGATGTGCAGCATGGCCCGGCATGCAGGGGCGCCCACGAAAGCGGCCTTCTGGCTGAACGGCCACGACTGCCACGACCGACTCGCGTGCACAGCATGTCTCGCACGGAACAAGCAGCGATTCGCCCAACTGCTCGACGAAGTAGGGCGGGTGGGCTGCAAGCACTGCCTCAAGTTCTTCTCATCGTGGGACAACTGGTGCACGGTGGTGCCGCTGTGACTTTCGATGACCTCCCCGGCCCGGTATGTGACTGCCACATCCACGATTTCGGGCCGTTCGCACCCGCACCGCCCGCCCAATATTGGGCTGACTGGCATGGCTGCCGTCAATCATTCACCTGCCACGCCTGCCTGACCGCCATCGCGGACCGGTTCCCGCGTCAACAGCCGATCACCTGCACAGGCTGCGGCGACACCTTCACCGAAATCAAGCCGTACCTGACTTGGAGGCCACTGTGACGAGAACCCGAGCCGTCATCGAACTCCCGTGGACAGCGCCACCCCTGTCCATGAATGACCGTGGCTACACGCGTGGAGCGGCGATGGCGAAAGCGGCGAAAACGCGCGAGATTCGGGCGACGATGGTCCGATTGGCGGAGGCCGCGAAGCTGCCTGCCCTCGTCGCCCATCTCACCATGCAGTTGCACTACCAGCCGCGCGACAACCGGCGCCGAGACACTGACAACCTGGTAGCGACGTTGAAGCCGCTTGCTGATGCGATGGCTGTGCCGCCGCCCGGTAAGCCGCATCTCGGGTACGGGATGGTCATTGATGACACGCCGAAGTGGATGTCGAAGCCTGAACCGATCATTCATGCCCCGGTGAAGGGTGAGGGGGGCCGGTTGTGGCTGGAGTTGTCTTGGGTGACGGAGAGGGCCGCGTGATGCCTGAGCCGTTGCATGTCGCCCCCGGTTTCTCTACGTCACGTGACGAATGCCGGATCACCTACCGCAACCCTGAAACCGGGGAAGAGTACAGCTTTCTCGCCCCCAACCATCTACGCGAGGAACACCGCCGCCAACTCGCTGAAGCCGGATACCAGGTGGTTGTTCAAACCCGCACCGTCACCACCACCGCTTGGCGAACCGTCAAGGAAACACGATGACCGAACACGACATGCTCACCCTCGCCCGCAAACCCTGGTTGACCGCGGAATGCCTTTCGCTGTGGGACATCACCGGCAACTATCCGTATGGCGGCACCTTTACTCACTGCCTCGCGATCGTCCTGCCACGTGAACACACTGACGGGCACCTGCTGTTCGACCTCGTGCCGTCCAGTGGGTTCGGGCTCGGCTCCTACATCGCACCAGACTGGATCACCCATGCGCGCCGCCTCGTGCTGGTGGAAGCGCAAGACCCGCGCGAAGCCTACTTCGCTGACGAACAGGATCTACTTCGATGAGCATCACTGACCCCACGAACCCTGACTATTACCAGTTCCCGAACGGCGCTGAGGCCATCGACATCACGCAGCATCTGTCCGGGTGTGGCGCGCAGGCAGTCCAGTACATTGTTCGCGCTACCCGCACGGACGGCAAAATCAAGGGCGACCCGCTCGAAGACCTGAACAAGGCGATCTGGTTCATCCGCCGCGAAATCCAGCGCATCGGCGGTGCAGCATGACCGAGCACAAGGCGGTCAGGCGCGGCCCACTGATGTGGCATCTCCCCGAAGGCTGGCCTGACGGACCCGCCGACGAAGTGTTGGGGGAAGTGTTTTGGGCGGGCCTGCGTATCCAACACGACATCGACGACATGGTGAAAGGTAGCCCCGCCTGGACAATCCTGCGCGGCGGGTTCAATCTGCGCAGTCTTGGCATCCAAGCGGGGCCATACGTCGCGTCTCTGCTGTTCGACGGCCCGGCACACATTGTGGCGCACAGGCTTCGACAGATACTCGGCGATGACGCACACGCGATCCTCACCGCGGTCCTCGCTTACGTGCCCGCGAAGGAGGAGCAGCGATGACGGCGCCTCCTGCCCCCGTCTACCTGGCGCGGGTCGAGGAGCTGATTCGCGCGCTCCCGGCCGGCGCGGAGTTTGTGAACGCGGACATGCATGCGCGTATGCGTGCCGCGGGGTGGCCGGACTTGTCGGAACCCAGGCTGTTTGGGCCGTTCCTGTTGGGTCTGCAAAAGGCTGGCGTGATCTCGAAGGTTGGTTTGCGGGCGACGACTGCGCGTTCGCATGGTGGGGTGGCGACCGTATGGCGGCGCGCAGAAGAAGGTGAAGAATGAGAGACGTTGAAGCCCTGGTAAAGAAGGCGCGAGATCTGCTGCCTGCCGAGGATCAGTTGCCGTCGATGTCGTCGGCGATCAGCACGGCGTTGTGGATGCGGGACCATCTGCCTGCGATTCTCGACCACTTCGCCGCGGTGACTCGCGAGCGTGATGAGGCGCGCGTCGAGTTGCAGGAGCTGCACGCGGATACGCAGGAGGCGTTCGCGTTGATTCGGGTGAGGCAGCAGCGGGATGCGGAAACGATCGCCAAGTTGCGGGCGGGGGAGGCGGCGTGAACGAGTTGAAGGTGTTTCAGCAGTGCCCGCCTGAACTGCTTCCTGCTCGCAATGGTGATGCTTGCGCGGCGTGGGACTGTGACCTCGCGTATCAGCATGTGGGGGATTGCGCGGTGGTGAGCCTGTCGGGAATGGTGATCGAGGTAATGCAAAGCTTGTCCGACACTGACTGTGACTGGTGGGAGTAGCGCCGAATTTCGAGGTTGACAGCCCGGAATACCATTTAGGTATCCGGGTTTTCAACGTTTCTGGGGAGACTGATTTGACGGCAGGCAAACGTGGTGACGCGAACACTCTCATCTGGTTTACGGCGGGCTCGACTTTGACGCTCACCTATTTGAAGATGCTGGGTGAAATCGACTGGCCTTGGTGGGGTGTCCTAATCCCCGTGTGGGCGTTCATCGGATATGTGCTCGGTGTCGTGTTGTTCGCGGGTGTCCTGTACGGGATATTGCGTGGCGTGAAACGGTTCGCGAAATGGATGGAGACGCGGCAAAACTGAATCCGCCGCCCCAAACAACGACTGGAGAACATTATGGGCATGACATCGAGCGCAGACCTGTTTTACGGCTACGACCTCCGCGGCATGGAAGACGACGAATGGGAGTCGACCGCGCCGCAATGGTGGCAAGACCTCGAAGACGCTGGAGAATCCGTCGAATGGGAAGACGAGTTTGCTCGCCGGCTCGGATGGCAGGAAGTCCCGTTCCCAGAGGACTATCCGCGGGAGGATCGGGCGATGTGGCGGCTCCCCACGTTCGAGCAGCGTCAGGCTGCGCAGGAGGCGCACAGGCGGGCCATGGACGAGTATCGCGCTACCTCGCCCATCTATCGGGCGTATGCGGCGAGTATGGGCGAGAAGGATCGTCTGCTGTCAGCTATCCCGGTCGAACTCGCTACGTATGGGCATTGTGATGGGGATACGGGCTGGTCGATTCGGGTGAAGGCATCAGTGCAGCATGTGTACGGCTGTGATTCGATCCCGGTGAAGTCGATGACTGTGCAGCCTGAGTGGCGGGACCAGTTGCAGCGGTTCATTGACTTGTTGGAATTGCATGTGCCTGATGGTGGTCCGGGCTGGCATTTGGCTGTGTCGTGGGGGTGAGCATGTTCGATGATGACTTCGAGCGCGTAGAGGGAACGTTGGGGACGTGGGCGCCTGAACCGCAGCCTCTTCGCATCTCCAGCGGCGGCACTCATCCGTTTCAGATGACGATCTATCCGACCACTGTGAGCGTTGTCGATAAAGTGGGCCGGAGTTGGGTGGTCCGCAACGTCGATTTGCGGCCTGAAGATCAGGTATTTTTTGACTCGTACAGTGGGCGTCCGGTCGGGTTTAAAGTGATTCGCGGGGACGAAACGATCATCTACGAATTTGAGCCTGAGTCGTGAAGCCTGGTCGGATGGGTTCGGGTGGGCGGCCGTGGGTGGAGTTGGAGTCCCCGAAACCCGCCCGCATCAACGATGAAATGACATATCGGACGGAGCCGCCGCCCGAACTGTCTGCGCGCTGCCTGTATTGGGTGCGGCAGATTGAGAATGGTTGGCTCCCCAACCGGCGTATCAGCATGAACGGCTACCACGATGCTGCCTGCTGGTATGGCGTCTATATTTGGGAGTACCTGCATATAATCTGCCCGCTAATTGGGTCGAAATCGTGTTGAATTTTCGGGTTGACGGCTGCCGATATTCTGGTTTCAAACAGAATTCAAGGGAGCCGATATGGCGATCGAGCCTGACAATAATGACCTCCCCGACGACTTTGACGGGGAGGAACCCGATGAACCGGACTGCAACTAATGCCCGCACTCGCACGCGCCGCAATCGCATGCCTGATTTGCGTGGTCGGCTGGTTTCTCGCACCAGATTCTTCGAAACCAGGATTCATGCGTAACCGGGCGGCCAGACGCGTGCAACTCGTATGCGTATCACACGGGTGCGAACTCTGGGACGGGCCAATACTCGCCGCTGAAGACGTGCGGGCATTACAGCAAGCGCACGCACTCATCCACACCAAACGCGCCATCACCATCAACGACATCATCCAGGAGAACAAATGAAGGCATTCGCAAGCGCTATCTGGTCCGCGGCTTCGAAGTGGGATCGTTTTTGCCTCATCTTCCTGTCCTCGCTCGCGGTCGCGAACCTTGCGGCAGGCCAATACGAGACCGGCTTCATCGTTGCGCTCTTCGTGGTGTGGGACGTGACCGTGCTGTCGTGGAAGGCGTGGGGTCTGGAGTGGAAGCGACGCTATGAGGAGTTGGCCGCCGAGCGTGCCACTGCTGCCGTCAAGGACTACAGCGTCCACTTCGTGGACAGTGACCTGTCGGAGAACGCTGTCGAGTTCGTGAAGAAGATGCGGAACCTGAATGGTTATGGCCGCTGACCGCGTGGACGTCACCCCTGTCCTGCCTGGCGCTCTCGATGAGATGCGAGCACATCCGGGACCGAGCGAGGCGTTTCGGGCGGCGATCGGTAGGGCAAAAGCCCGGCGAACAGTCCACTGGGATAGCCGCTGCCAGCCGAACCCCGCCCTCACAGCCGAATTCAATGCTGCACTCGCCCGCGGTGTCGTCCTGGGTGACTACACGCCAGACGGCGCCTGCGACGGACCCCGCTCAACCTTGGAGGGCGACACGATGATGCACCACTTCTCCGTCGCCAACCCGGATGACCTGCGCTGCAAACACTGTGACGGCTATCCGTTCGACTTCCAGCATTGGTGCACGGGGTGAGCATGCCTGACACCGATTACGACGATATGGCGGACTGGTTGGACGGCGACACCTGCACCGCCTGCGGCCTGCATTGGATGGACTGCACATGTTGAAACCCCGACCGCGCGAACACCGCGACAAACCCGCCCGCTGCGACTGCGGAACCCGTTTCGTCAGCGAACACCCCGAATTCGTGCTCGAAGCCGTCCGGCGACTCCGACAACTCGGCGCGGACGGCCCCTACACAACCCTCTGGCACGCCCCCGACGAACACGGAGACAACACCGATGACTGACCGCTGCACACGCCTCAGCACAATGGCATGCATCACCCCCGCCCACCAGGAAGCCCGCAAAGAATGCGAGCGTGTCCCGCTCCTTGCGCACGGCATGAACCCCGAAATCGGCGCAATCCACTGGGCTATCACCTTGAAGGGGCGTCTCGATTCCGCCGCCCAACACATTGATGACGCGACCGCCGCGATCGTGGATGCGATCGGCGACGACTGGCAGCGGGGCGCGGACACGAAGCCGAACCTGTTGGACGGGATCGCAGCATTGCGTAAAGCGTTGGACGACGAGCGTGCTGCCCATGAGATCACCGCCGCGCGCCTCGAACTGACAGGCCGTGGAGTCATAGCCGAACGCGAGAACGCGCGACGCGAACGCGAAACCCGCACACAGCAGGAGAACGCCAGCCGATGAGACTGCACCGCCATACCGTCGACCGCGCCGCACAGTCCCCGAACTCCAGCGTGTACCACCACAAAAGCCGATACGCGACCATCTTCCGAGACAGTGGCCGCGACCTCAGCGCCCAACTCGAAACCGTCATCAAGAAGCCCACCCCCGAATTCTCGGCCCGCTTCCACGTCGGCGGAGGCTGGTCCGAAACCCCATTCGACGGACACCTCACCATCCTCGGCAGCGGCTTCTACTGGGGGCTCGGGGCAGGCTGGAAACTCGCCGAACGACTCACCCGCGAAAAGCGACACAAGTACGAGGGGCGAGACCTCCAGCTCTCGATCCACGACGGCAGCTTGTGGCTGAAAGCTTGGGTGCACGGCGACTCGTGGGAGCGTGGCGAGTTCGCGAAGTGGCGTGACCGCTCCTTCAACCTCAACCCGCTCGACCGCCTCTACGGTCGCCCCCGCTACTGGTTCGAGGACATCGAAACCGCCGCCATCGCGATCCGCATGCCTGAAGCCGTGTACCCGGTCGTCGCGAAACTGCAACGGCAGACCTTCGGGCGTCCGAAGAGTAAGAAGCGGGTCGCCTCGTGGACGGTGGATGTGGACGCCCCGAAAGGCATCCCCTACCGAGCGGACCTATCGGGCTGGAAGGGTGACCGCGTCCACGGGTTCGGCGTGACACTCCGGGAACGTCGTGAGGACTGGACGGTTGATGCTCGCGCAGCGATCGAGGCGTACATCCTCAAACACCGCGCCGACACCGGATTCCGCACCCCCGAACCCGTGGAGAACCAGCAGTGACCGGCAACGACAACGAACCGGGCTATGAGCTGATCATGCCGTTCGTCACCGTCACCAGTGTCGGCGGCCCACACGAAGACAACGCCTACGTTGCAGGCTTCGAGATGGGTGTCCTCGACACCGAACTCAGGTTCGCCAACATTGTCGGCGGGACTCCGCTGGTCCGCATGATCCACACCGCCAACCAGCCTCAAGCCGACCTGCTCGCAATGAAACACAAGATGGTCGCCGAGTTCGAGGACACCGAGGACGACGAGTGGACGTTGATGACCGTCGACCACGCACACAGGACCGCCGCCTGATGTGTGACCCCGTGATCCGCCTCGAAGACATCGCGGTCGACAACTACCGCGACTTCGCCGCCGAGATCAACGAAGCGCGCCTCGACCAATGGAACCGCGACCAGGCCACGCGATACCACAACCATCAGGGGGACCGGATTGACCGAAGCGACTGAACTCCTCGCCGGCGCCCGTCGTGCGTTTGCGGATGCTGTGCATGAGCTGGTAGGCCGCCGTCCTGACACGATCATCGGCGACGAGTACACGCGGCACGTCATCCTCGATGACCGGTATACGGAGCTTGTGGAGGCTCGGTATGGGCAGCAGCAGGCTGATAACGGTGGTTTGCGAGGTGTTTACAAGTCGAAGCCGCCGCTCTGGATCGAGGCGTGCAGCCTCATTGATCTGATCGACCGGACGGTTGCCTCGTGGTGGCCGAAACCGCCTGTAGGTGAGCAACCTGTCACGATCCGCCGACTGTACGCGCTCACCGACTATGGCTGGCGACCGCAAGACGTGGACGCCCTACACGAAATGACCAGGGTGGTGTCCGGGTGGGTCGACCGCATCAACCAGTTGTTGCCCGAAGAGCCCCGGCATGAATGGGAACTCACCGCGGCCTGCCCTGCTTGTGGTGAATCGACTGTCCTCGTGGATGACGGGGCGGGGGAGATCGTGCGCAGGGCCGCGTTGCGGGCGAATCAATCGTCGGCGGTGTGTCTCGCGTGCGGGGCTGACTGGCGACCTGAAGCGTTCGTACACCTCGCCCAGCAGATCGGGGCTGGTCTCCCACCCGGCGTCCTCGAATAGGTCGCATCAACACTGATATGATGCACGCTATGACTATGTTTCGCTGCTACTCCGAGATCAACGACAACGAAGGCGAGACCTGGGATTTTTGGCTCCAGGTCGACGGTAACGAGGCCGCCCTCGAAAAACTGGGCAACCTGCTCGCCACCGCAGCAGTAGACGGCTACGACTGCTACGGGCTCGCCGACGTAGAGGTTGATGAGGTGGGCGTAGACCTGTTGGTCGCGCACGCCCACGTGGGATATATGGCGTCCGCGCACAAGGTCACCGGAATCCTGTCCGTGCCCGACTCATTCGAAGTGGACGGCCTGTACAAGGGCGGCATCACCGAACTGTTCACGGAGCAGCAGTGACATTCAAACCGGGGGATCGGGTGCTAGTCGAGTTCGGTGGCACCCGCACAGCCGTCGTCGACTACATCGGCGCATCCAGTATCGGCGTACTCATCGACTTCCCCGACGGCGAACCAGTGCGCGGCATCTACCGGGAACACGAGATGACGAGGTGCGAGGAATGACCTGGAAGTCGATGCGCCGCAGCATCCGGGGCCGCATATGGACGTTCTACATGGGCGCCCCCGAACGCGGCCGCTGGCGCTACTACCTCGCCCCCTGGCTCGGTGGCGACGAATACAATCGCCGCACCCTCGTCCTCCCCGTCCTCGCATGGGGGGTCGTCATCGCATTGTGGGAGCACCCGCACGACGACGAATGCGCGGAATGGCATGACCCGATTTGGGTGCGCTGGAAGTCGATACGGCGGTTCGGGCGGATCGAACGATGAACCCGGACCGCGGGCAAGTCTTCCCCAGCACGTATGACGAGTGGCGTACCGAAATCCGGTACCGGTGCGTCACCGACCAGCATCCCGGACACCTCCACAACCCGCAGGCAGGCAAAACATGGTGCCGATGCGGACGCATCCAACGGCTTGGGGATCACGGGCAGCCGTTGAGCGTGTACGAGCGCGCCGAAGTCGAAGCCAACCGACCCGACAGTGTGGGCAGGCAAGCACGCGCCACACTCAACCACGCGTGGGGGCGGGAAGTCATGCCGGAACGCATCACCTACGGACCAGGAACGACATGAGTGACCCGACCGTGCACGTGGTGTCCGATCTCGACACCGCGCACGCCATCCGCAACACGCTCACCCAACTCGACTGCACGTTCGAGGAACTACGGGATTGGGCGCAAACCAGCGACTACCCGACCGTCCGCCACAAGCTGGCCTGGTACGCGCTCGGCCCCTACTACGACGACCGAGACCGCTACGCGCAACTAGTGGAGGCAGCGAACCCGTGAGCCCCTTCGAAGAGTTGCAGCCGTCGCGGGTCCTGCTCGTCGGCGACCTGCACGCCAACCTGCATCACACCCTGCACGTCATTGAGCACGCCAAACGTGAGGGCGCTGAGGCGATCCTGCAAGTCGGGGACGTCGTTTGGGACATGCGGGACAACTTCGATCGCAGCCCCAACTACATGGATCTCGTCAGCGAGGCAGCATCGGAGGCAGGTATCCCGTTCGCGTTCGCCCGCGGCAACCATGACAACGCAACCAAGCTGGCCGAATACACGGATGAGCACGGCTGCACCGCCATCCCTGTACGCCCCGGACTCTGGTATCTGCCCAACGGCTACCGGTGGGTTTGGTCGGGTGTCTCATTCCTCGCGCTCGGTGGCGCACACAGTGTGGACAAGCCGTGGAGACGCCCACATTTGGAATGGTGGCCCGGCGAAACCATCACCAGCAGCGACGCACTCCGGGCATGTGAAGGCGGCCCCGCCGACGTCATGATCTGCCATGATGTCCCCGCCGGCGTCCACATCCCATGTATCGAAGGCAACCCGCACGGTTTCCCCGCACGGGAGATCGAGGCGGCGGAAAGGAACAGGCGTGTCCTGCGCGCTGTGGTGGATGTTGTTCGCCCGTCGCGCATCTTCTCCGGGCACTACCACTGTCGACTCACGGCCGAACTCGTTGGCGCCGACTACCGCGCGACCGTCGACATTCTCGACATGGACGGCACACCCCTCGACAGGAACACGCTCAAGCTCGATCTGTCTTAGTTTGCGATGTAGCGCAAACGATGCGATCGCAACTAGACTGGCGGGATGGATGAAACCCCACCACTTGCTGACGTGCTCGGCGCGTCCGAGCGTCTACGCGACCCGGACTGGCTGATCCTCGATTTCGGTGACCTGTTCAACGAACTCGCAATCCTGTCGATGCGCGCCCATTTGGATCACGGCCCATACGACTTCGAGGACCGCCGCGCCCATTTCGAAGACCTGATCGCGCGCCTCACCGAACCCGAACCCCAGTTCACGGCCGACGAGTTGGCGATCCTGCACCCACCCGGATGGGTGTGGCAAGACGACTTCGACATGCTGCCTGACGGCGGCGCAATCATGAAACCGCACCCGCCCGAGAAGCAAGCCGTCCATGAGGCGTATCGGCCGCGTTACCAGGCATGGCGTGAACGCATCCAACAAGCGCGACATGACGTCATCGACATCCTCAACGAATTGAGCACCTAATGAACGACCTCTGGTTTGATGTCGCGAAATTTAACGCTGCTTGTGGCGTCCGCCTACGCGAAACCCCCGGATGGGTGACGGAAGATGAACTCGCCCTCGCCCTCCGACTCATCGACGAAGAACGCGACGAACTCGCCACCGCCCTGCGTGCCCGCGACATGATCGAAACCGCCGACGCGATAGCCGACGGGCTCTACGTGCGTGCCGGCCTACTCCTGCGACTCGGGATCGCCCGCACCTACATCACCGAACTCCTGGTGCCTGCCCGCGACCCGCTGTCGTGGGAGGACTTGGATGATGTGGAGCAGGTGATTGCCGATTTGGACGCCGACGACAGGCGTATCCGGGGTGTGGTGACTGCCCGCAACCTGCTCCAGGTGGACACGTTCACACACCGCACCATGCATCAGTTGTCGGCGTTGGCGGTGATCCTGCGCATCCCGCTCGACCGAGTGTGGGGCGAAGTGCAACGCAGTAACCTCGCGAAGCTTGTAGACGGGAAAGCCCTTCGCCGCGAGGACGGCAAAATCGTCAAACCTGAAGGCTGGCAGCCACCCAACATCGGCGCCATCCTCTACCCGCAGGACCAGGCGGCATGAGGGAGCGTTGGTCGCTGCTGAAAGTGCTCGGCGAAGTCGCAACAGGCGACGGTTGGGCATGGGAGTCAGAAGCATCCTGGCTGTGGGAGCAGCAACCCGAATACATGGCCGCCCTAGAGCGTGAGATCTCCCGTGACGGCATACAAGAGCCGATCGAAATCGCTGCGACCGCAGACGGCCGCTACCGCATGTGGAACGGGCATCACCGCGTGGTGATCGCCCGCTGGCTCGGACTGTCGGACATACCTGTCGAAGTCTTCGGGGAAGCGGCATGAAGCCGTCGAATCCGTGCCTCGGCTGGTGTGAGCACTGCCAGAAACTCGGTTTCAGCGACCGGAAAGCTGCGAAACGCGCCTGTAAACGACGGTTCCCCAACGAACGCATCCAAGCCTATCGCTGCCCAGTGCGGGAAGGTGTGTGGCATGGAGGGCATCTCGCGCCCGAAGTGCGGGCCGGAGAAGTGACACGCGCCCAATTCTATGGGCCACGCGGTGTCGGCAGAGTACGGGAAAAACAAGGCACACGAATCAGAAGAGAGCAGGCGGCATGAGCATTGCGGCACTGGAGACACCAACCGAATACACGGAAGAAGCCGTGTACTCCAACTTCAACCATGAACTGAACCGCTCGGTTGTGCAGGAGCTTACCGCTCGGCCCGGCGAACTGTGCGCACAGCACGCGGCATGGAACTTTTGCGGGTCCGTGTGGCAGCTCCCAGACGGCCGCTGGGTAGATCAGGTGTGGCGCTATCACGCGATCGTCGACCACATCTACGGTGACAGTGTCGAAGCTGTCATCGAAGAAGCCAACGACACCTATGGGGCGGCATGACTGTCATCGTGAAAGCGAAACACCTCTGCTACGGGCTGCCGTCTGCGTGGGATGTGTGGACCGAGGACGGGGAACATTTCCGCTTCAAATACCGGTATGGGACGGCGCAAGTGTATGTGCGCGCAACAGGCGGGATGTTGAGCCTCGAATCCGCGGTCAGGTTGGGTGATCGGCTCGGTGGCATCACCACGTTGGAAGAGTTTTGCGAGGCGACCGGGTTCACGCTCGACCTGCGGACACCGTATGTGCCGCTGCCGGACCCGGATGAGGGGATTGAGTTGGTTGATGATCCGGCGTGGAGTCTCCGTTCCGTGAATTAACATGGAATTAACAAATGACCCGTCAATTTACGTTGACAAACCTGCTATGGTCCTCTTTGTCTCCGTCATGCCCGCAGTTCGGTGTGTGATAAGGGAAAGGCTCCTCGGATAGCCCCGAGGGTTCGCGGATCGCATCCTCCGGGGTGTGCGTCTAGCTGACAACTTCATATCGGCTTCCTCGCTAGCTCAATTGGAAGAGTGCCTGCGACCAGGTGCCCGCTAAGGGTCTGGTCAGGGTGGGTCCGCGTTCGAGTCGCGGGCGGGGAGCAAAGCGTCGGTTTAGCGGCCGACGCTGGTGGTGACAGAGTGTGTGGCTTGCGCGAATCGGGCCACAATGTGTGCGACTGCCAGGATCTCGACGGGCAAGTGCCTGAGAGGAACCCTTAGCGGGCGGAAACTGGTCCTTAGCGGGACGGTCGCAGCACCGGGACTACATAGCCTTACGGTTCACGCCCCGGTCGGAGAGCTAGGAACTCTCCCCACCCCTTAACTTCGCCCGGTCTATCGCGGTAGATCGGGAAGTGGTTGACCGGATTACTCGCCGGACGACGAGGCCGATCGACTGCGACCGCGGTAACGGTAGAGGGCATCCCGCTTCGGCTGATGGTTCTCGCTGGCGGATGGTGTGGCTACGGCAGCCATCCGCCACCGCAGCGGTAAGCGTTGAGAACTCTCGGCTTCGGTTGACGGTTCTCAACGCCTGGTGTTGTCAGCTATGGCCCGCACCAGGCACCGCGACATCATGACCGGTTCCGCTGCTTCGGCAGTCCAGGGCCGGTCCTCAATCTGAGCCTCGGGTTTCGCTGGTTTCGACCTCCCCCCGAGGACAAGGACGGGACCGCGTGTGCGGTGTCCGTCTGATGCGGTGTGGTGCAGTTCGGCAGCACGCTGGGCTCATACCCCAGAGGCCGCGGGTTCAAGTCCCGCCACCGCGACAATTCGGCCCGCCTCCGCACGTCGACAGGCAGTGTGCACGCTGCCGCGTTGTGCGGGCCGGAGTTCCGTGCACCACCCTCTGCCTCTGGCGGCGGGCTTAAATCACGAGGGGCGCGTCTCGTGTCCACCCGTTCGGGTGCCTGGGTCGATCGCCAGGGACAACGCGCACTTACCTCTATATCCGCAATAGCCTGTTCTCCCGGTGACGGCAGCCAGGCTATCCCTTCTTGCCGGTCGACCGTGCCCGTTCCGGGTGGGGGCGGCCGGTGTTCTCTTTCCAGCCCGACGCCAGGAGCCCCGCATGGACGAGTTCGAGACTTTCCAGCCCGCCACCACTGTCGAGTTGACGGAGGAGCAGTCGCGGCAGCTCGTGCGCGACACCGCCGAGTATGTAGGCGCCCTCATCGGCATGCCTGATCTCGCGGGCAAGGTGGATGCCGTACTGGCTCCCATGTATGCGGATGTCGCTGCTGCGCACGCCGATCACGTCCACTACCGCGCGGCTTGATGTCGAAGCACGACACCCGCGTTTGGTTGGACGAATACACCGGGCAGCCTGACGCGGATTCGACCTGCCCGCGTGACGGTCTCACATGCTGCTGCAACAAGCCGCCCGGCGAATGTGATCCGTGGCGGGGTGAAGGTTCAAGGGGGACGTGATGGCTGATCCTGACGGCAAAACCGGGGCGTCCCGCGAGCTAAACCAATACTGGACCACCGGCGAGGGAAAAGCACGGTGGGCGACCTCCGAGCATCCCTTCACCACGTTGCAAACCTTGCTGCTGCAACACATGTCGCTGCGTGAAGCGTCCGGGCTCGCAGCACGCTACTACAGAGACGTGTTCGGTCGCTGGCCGGGCGGCGGGAAGAGGCGATCGTGATCGACTACAGCACACCCAGCCTGACGCCCACCACCCCTGGCGCGGACTGGTTCATTGAAGGCTGCCGATACCGTGAAGTGTCCCGCACCCCGGTCACTACTGACGGTGAAGTCGTCTCGTACACGGTCACCCTTGAACGCGCCGACGCAGACGAACTGCTCGGCCTCTACCGCCTCGACCAGGAGCCCGAGCATGGCTGAACCGCTCCCCACCGCCTGCGACATCGAGATCATTGAGCGAGTGCACGGCGTGGAAGACGTCGCGGAGTTGACGGAGGAGCGAAGCATCCTCGCCCCCAACGAGATCCGCATCAACGGCCAGCGCGTGCCGACCCCTGCCGGGCATCCGGTGATCGTGCATCCGATCAACTCCCGTGACGACAGTGACCGTGTAGTCAAGGTGACATTGACGGTGTTCGCCCGCACGGTGAGCATCCGCCCCGAACTCGACAACGAGTCGAGCAACTGAACTTAACCGCCCTTACGTGTGCGGTGCGACCCCTTTCTGTGGGGTAACGCAAATGAGGTAGTCGGTGTCTACCCGGTTGAATCCAAACCCCCACCGCTCAGTTTCGCCACCCCCTCGTGCCCCCTTTCGGTCGGGGCCGTCATCCCTGCTGGTTGATGACTGTAGGTGCTCAGGTGGCGTGACCGCAGGCAGCTTCACGCGCCGCGGTCAGCCCGCCAACAGTTGTCGCTACCACCTGTTGGCGGGCTTCAACTTTCTCTAAACGCCTGGGAGGCGTCATGGCCCGTCGTATCGCCGTCATCACTACCGCCGCCGCTGTGGGGGTGGTGTGGCTCGGACCATTGGGTCTACCGGCCGCTCAGGCTGAACCGGATTGCCGGCCTCTCGTGATCGGGGTGGGCGGTAACGGGGAACAGGCCGCCCAGCGTGCGGGCGTGCACACGATGATGGACGCCCATTTGGATCAGGCTGCGGCTGAAGGCAACCGGGTCGAATCCGTGGACTACTCGTCGTCGGTGTGGCCGACTGGCCCGTACACGAAGGACCAGTCCGTCGCGGAGGGTGAACGAGTGCTTGCCGCCCAGATCGCCAACTACCGCGCCGAGTGCCCTGGCGGACATGTGAAGGTCATCGGGCATTCGCTCGGCGCCGAAGTCGCAGGCAACCAGGCCGCCCTTGCGGATGAGGTTGTGCTCTACGGCGATCCGCGGCGACCTGGCGGCATCTATGACGCGATCCCCGGCGTCTACCCCGGCACCAGCAACCCGGACCATCGGGATCCGGCGCCGAACGTGACGAGTGTCTGCCATGAATACGATTTCGTGTGCGACTCGCCCGCGCCGTGGTCTGATCCGGTCAGGTTCGGTTTGGGCGTGCAGGGTTTCTTGTTCGGCTGGCACGGTTACGCACCGA
This sequence comes from Nocardia higoensis, assembly GCF_015477835.1. Classification (NCBI taxonomy): domain Bacteria; kingdom Bacillati; phylum Actinomycetota; class Actinomycetes; order Mycobacteriales; family Nocardiaceae; genus Nocardia; species Nocardia higoensis. The sequence goes on from NZ_JADLQN010000010.1 coordinate 47,270, forward strand.
ATGAGGGCGCGGATTGGGGTCCGGGGGATCACTATGTGGAGAAGCCCAGCCCGAACCCGAACATCCCGCAAAACACGCCCACCGGGGTACCGCCGATTGTGGAGCCGTTGCCGCTGCCTGCGTGGGAGCCCGGCCCGCTGCCGAACATGATGGACGCGAACCCGATCATCGACGCGTTCACCCCGCAGCCGTACACGCCGACCCCGATCCGTGACTACACACCGGAATGGGTGGACCCGCTCCTCCCGCCCCAGGTGCTCGACTTCGTGCCCCCACCGCTGCCCGCACTCCCGCCGCTGCCGACCTTCTGAGGATCTCACCGCCTGATGCGCATCACCGTCTACACGAAACCGAACTGCGTGCAGTGCCGCTTCACGTACAAGAAGCTTGACGACCTCGAAGCCGAATACGACTTGGTGTACATGACGGAAGACCCGGACGCTCTCGCATACATCCAGTCCCTCGGATACAAGCAGGCCCCTGTAGTCGTCGCTGGCGAACAGCATTGGGGTGGATACGCTCCCGACAAACTCGCCTGGGCCGCAGCACAGCAAACCATCAACCGCCAGGAGACACCAGAATGAGCAGCCCCAGCCGCACGTACGAGATCACGTTCCGCAACGACGAGATCGAGCGCGTGCAGGCCGACACCTTCAGCCTTCCCGGACGCCCCGATGGCGGATACATCATCTTCGAGGCAGGCACGACGGGCAATCCCCGCACTGTCTACCTGGCAGCTGCTGACGATGTGCGCGCCATTCGGGTCACCGAGAACACAGAGGGCTGAGCCATCATCTCTCAATGGTGGTCGTTCGCTCTCACCGCGATCGGCGTCACCGGGCTGATCTGCGTGTACCGCTACCCGTGGTCCCTACTCGGCCCCGCAATCGGCCTCACCGTGCAAGCCCTGTGGATCGCGTACGCAGTCAGCACACCAGTAGGGGAGTAGTCATGATCCGCGCGAGCCATACCGAGCAGCCCGGACGCTGGATCGTTGTCGAGAAGACACACCCCGATACCTGGGACGGGGAACGACGCAGTGAACACCAGTCACTCCAAGCCGCCTTCCGCGCGGTCGCCATCGACCACGGCGGGCGAGGCGTCTGGAAGGAACTCATCTACGACACATGGGAAATCGGCAAAGAAGTCATCGACTCCGACCATGTCACCGGATACCTGAATCGATGGCAGCGCGGGGCCTGGTACGTCACATGGGTGCCCGCTGACGATGCCTAGCGGTAGTGGGCGTCCCTGGCTAGTCCGTCAAACCAGCCCCCACCACGCCCACGCCATCCCCCTCGGCGACCTCATCCAGCATGAGGACACCACCGACTGTGTCTGCGGCCCCGCCGCACGCCCAGTCATCGAAAACCAGCAGGTTAAAGGCTGGATTTACGTGCATCACAGCCTGGACGGCCGCGAACAGCAGGAGACCCCATGAAATTCCGGTTGAAGCTCGGCCCGTTCGAACTCGCGTTGGAAACCGAACAAATGTCGCCAGTCGACATGATGGCCGCCCTCTGGTCGGTGCAAGCCCAAATGATGGGCGACACGTGCATGGTCCACAGCGGAGACGACGAGGAGTAACCCATGCGCGCCCGTCTCCGTGGCGGACCCGCATGGATCGCCCTCATCGCCGCCGTCACCGCCTACGAGCTGGTGGCTGATCCGCAAGAACTCCTCACGGCAGCCTGTGAACGCGCCATGACCGCCCACCCGGTACTCACGCGCGCCGCGATCCTCGTCACCGCCGCACACCTACTCGGCCTCTTGCCCGCCCAGGTCGACCCGTTCACTCAGGCTGCTCGTGCTGCTTCTCTAGCTCGGCGACACGCTTGTTGTGCGCCTTGATCACCCCCATCCGCGACATACCCGCAGCCTCCGCCAACTGCTCCCACGGCACAGGCCGACGCTGCCCCCGCAACGCCACAAACAACTCATCGCGGCGCGTGAACAAGTCCTCCAACTGTTGACGGACCACACGCAACTCATCCAAACCATCCATACACCCAGTGTACGCACCTGTTGATGTAACCAACGGTCCAGCGTCCACAGCCATCCCCACGCGTACCCAGGCGGTACGCCCTCACCCCGAACGCGACAAGCCAAGGCGCCCCGCGCAAGGGAGGACACACATGGCACGCAAAAACACAACCCCCGTCGAAGTGCAGGTAGCCGTACAAGAGAAACGGGCACAGGCACTCAAAATGCGGCGCGAAGGAAAATCCCAAAGCGAAATCGCCCGCATCATGGACGTCCACAAATCCACCGTCTCCCGATGGATCAGCGACGCCATCGCAGACATCACCCGCGAATCCGCCGAAGAATGGGTGCAAATCATCATCCAGCGTTACGACGACTGGTTGGCAGGCGTATACAAGGACGCCACCAAAGGTGACACCTGGAAGATTGAACGCGCCCTTCAAATCGAAGACCAACGCGCGAAACTCCTCGGCCTCTACAAACACGCCGAGTTGAAAGTTGTCGCAGACGCTAAAGGCAACGTGTCCGCAGAATCCAAGAGCATGGTCGGACAGTTGGTGGAAGCCCTCCACACCGCCTACACCCTCGACAAAGCCAGCGAGGCAAGCGACGAGGACGGAGACGACGAGTGAGCCCCGACCTCGGCAAACTGTCGATGTCACGCAAACAAATCGCCTCCATCGTCGAATCCGAACAAGCCGCCATCAACATTTGGAACGGAAGTATCCGCAGCGGGAAAACGATCAGCAGCATCGTCGCATTCTTCCTCGGCGTCGCCAGAGCGCCGGAAGCTGCCATGATCATCATCGTCGGCCGCACACTGCAAACGATCGAACGCAACATCCTTGAACCGATGCAGAAACGGTCCCTGTTCGGCCCGCTCTCCAAAGAAATCCACCACACACGCGGCTCATCCACAGCTGTCATCCTCGGACGCACCATCCATCTGATCGGCGCCAACGATGAGTCAGCAGAGTCGAAGATCCGCGGCTCCACCATCTACCTAGCGTTGGTGGATGAAGCGACCCTGCTGCCCGAAAATTTTTGGACCCAGCTACAGGGCCGCCTGTCGGAGCCCGGCGCCCGCTGTCTCGCCACCACCAACCCCGACAACCCTGAACACTATTTGAAGAAAAAGTTCATGGACCGCCGGCATGAAGAAGGCATGGATGTTCAAGTGTGGGACTTCTATATGGAAGACAACCCGCAACTTGACCCGGCATGGATCACCCGCAAAAAAGCTGAATTCACGGGCGTCTTCTATCGACGATTCATCCTCGGCGAGTGGGTGGCCGCTGAAGGCGCGGTGTTCGACATGTATGACCGGGACCGGCATGTCATCCGATGGGAAGACCTGCCTGATATGCGGTGGATTGTCGGTGTCGGTATCGACCACGGCACCACAAACCCGACTCATGCGGTCATGATCGGGCATGGTGTCGATGATGTCCTGTATGTGATGGATGAATGGCGGTATAAGGCGAACTCGGAGGCTGCCCGCTGGTCGAACGTTGAACTGTCGGCAGGTGTGCGCGCTTGGATCGACACTGTCCACCATCCGAACGATGACCCCGAAAACCTGCCGCGATGGACAGCACCCGTGATCGTCGACTCCTCAGCCGCAGACTTTCGTGTCCAGTTGAAACAGGATGGTCTCGCCACTGTGAAAGCGAACAAGGATGTCCTGTACGGGATACGCACCATGTGCGCGCTCCTCTCCGCCGACAAACTCAAGTTCACGGATCGGGTACCGGAACTGTTGAAAGAGATCCCCGCGTACGTGTGGGATGAGAAAGCCAGCGTGGAAGGCAAAGACCAGGTCATCAAACTGAATGACCACGGAATCGACGCCACCCGCTATCTACTCGTCACCGCCGAACGTAAATGGCGGCGACACATCAAACTCAACACCCTCCCCGGCCGCCAAGTCGAAGAAGCAGCATAAAACCCAGGTTGCATGCGATGCATACAATAGTGTTCAACAAACACTATGGAGGCTCCTGTGGGATTCGCTGACGAAGTAGCGGCATTCGAAAAGAAGCGGCCCCCCTGCGGCACAGGGGAATGGATCGCGACACTCGACCCGCGCGACGCCACCGCATTCAGCAGCTTCCTCGAACGCGGCGGCACCATCGTCGACCTGTGGCGGCTGGCAGTCAAACACGGCTGCGAAGTCGGGCAAACCCAGTTCCGCCGCCACTGCCGCCGAGACTGCTCCTGCTATCCGCGACGGGAGGCCGCCGCGTGAGCCTCGCAGACGACCTCCTGAAGCAACCCACCGCAGCCGAAGCCGAATACAAGCCGCGCACCGAATTCGACGGCTCTCGCGGAGGCTACATCCAGACGGGTGCACTCCCGGAGCCGCCCGCCTCCTACACGGACCTGCTCGAACAGTTCGGATACAACCCGGACGAAGTGCAGATCATCGGCAACCCGCGAATCTCCCGCTGGCAGGCATTCAACGGGGAATGGCTGGCTGCCTACCGGTTCCAGATCGCGCCGAAAACCGTCAAGGGCAACCTAGACGAACTGATCGACTCCATCCGGGATCGCACGCCGCACGAGCTGACCGGCGTGGCTGGCGATGGCGTGTTCGTCTACCAGGCAGGTGATTTGCAGCTCGGAAAGATCGACGGCTACTCAGTCGAAGGCACCATCGACCGGTACTTCCAATCCGTCGACCGCGCAGTGAATGAACTGCGTACACGGCAGAAGCGGGACGGTGTCGCCGCCGTACACCTCGCCTTCGTTGGTGACTGCATCGAGAACGGCGGCGTCTCACAAGGCGGCAAGCTCGCGTGGCGGCAGTCGCTCACCATCACTGAGCAAGTCCGACTGTGGCGTCGCACCCTCCTGGAGACCGTGAAAGCGTTCGCCCCGCTGGCTGACGACATCGCAGTCTCAGTCATCGGCGGCAACCACGACGATGCCACCCGCAGCCCCGTGCAGACCCGCGCAGACGACAACTGGGCTACCGAAGGCGCAATCGCAGTCTCCGACGCCCTCACTGAGAATCCCGCCGCCTACGGACACGTGCGTGTGCAGGTTCCACCGAAAGACCAGGGCTACATGACTGTTCGGGTTGGCGGCAGCGTCTTCACCCTCCTGCACGGACACCAGTTCCGTAAAGGCAAGGCCGCTGACTGGTGGGCTTCTCAAGCCTTCCATCACGGCAACCCGGCCGGCGCCCATTTCCTCCTGCACGGCCACTGGCATGAGACCGGTATCCAGCAGTCAGCGACCCGAACCATCATCTGCTCGCCCACACTCGACGGCGGCTCCGCCTGGTATCGCGACAAGACGGGCGCAGAGTCCCGTCAGGGCGCACTCATCTACACCACCCGCGGCCCAGAGTTCGAGAACCTCTCACTCGTGTAACCGCCCCATCGCCAACTTCACAGCGCCACGCGGCGCCTACCCCATACGGAGGCTGTCGCATGCCGATGCCCGTGTACAAAGGCGCCTGGCCGCCCGAACCGTGGAGCACCGCCCAAGCCTCCTATGACTTGCACAACGCGTGGGCAGCCGGCGATACCGATAGTCTCGCCTCCTTTTACACCCAATACCCGGACGGCAAACCGCCGAAGGTCAGGTCTAGTCAATATTCGTCTGGCGTGATCGGTCGGCTTGCGCGCTGGTTTTGGGGGCGTCCACCGCAGCAGGCGACGAAACGGATTCATGTCCCTGCCGCCGCAGATGTGGCACGCACGAGCGCCGACCTGCTGTTCGCACAACCTCCGACATGGCTGTTGAACGACGGAGACGCCACCAATCTCGAAGCCGCGCAAACCCGCCTCGAACAACTTTTGGGTGGACCGGACGCGATCGCAACATTCCTGGAAGCCGCCGAAATCCAGGCAGCACTGGGTGGTGTGTTCTTGCGGCTCTGGTGGGACAAGGACGCCACTGACAAAGTCATGTTCTCCGCGGTCAGCCCTGACGCTGCTGTCCCTGAATGGCGGTATGGGCGTCTGGTGGCGGTCACGTTTTGGACGATCGTCGCCGAGGACAAGCAGGGTGTGTGGCGGCATCTGGAACGACATGAAGCGGGCCGCATCTATCACGCCCTCTACAAGGGGGATGGCGACCATATCGGTTACGAGCAGCCGTTGGAGTCACTGGATGTCATGAAGTGGGCTGCGGACGCAGTGGATGATGATCAGTCGATCTCGACGAACGTGGACGGGTTGACAGCCGCCTACATCCCGAATGTGCGTCCGGCCCGTAAGTGGCGGAACGTGCCAGGTTTGTCGTCGCTGGGCCGCTCCGACTTCGAGGGCGTCGAACAACTGTTTGACGCTTTGGATGAGGCGTACAGCTCGTGGATGCGTGACCTTGATTTGGCGAAGGCCCGCTTGTTTGTCGCCCAACAGCTTTTGGATGACAACGGGCCGGGCCAGGGTTCGTCGTTTGATCCTGAGCAGGCTGTGTTCACTGGTGTTCCCGCCGATGACGTGCTGCTGAACGAGAACGGACCCGCACAGTTGGTGCAAGCCCAACAGTTCGCGATCCGCCATGAGGAGCATCTCGCCACCTGTCAGACGCTTCTCAACCGGATTCTCGTGGCCTGCGGCTATTCGACAGGCGATTTCGGTGACGACCAGTTGGCGGGCGCAATGACCGCCACCGAAGTGTCGGCGCGTAAGGATCTGTCGAACCGGACTCGCGCACGCAAGGCGCTCTACTGGTGTTCGGGCATGCAGCCGCTGGCGCGGACCATGCTCGCGTTGGATCGTGTCGTCTACCCGGACGGTGAATCGTTCGAGGTGACGGCGGACCCAGAAATGGTGTTCCCGGTGCGTGTCGATATTGATCCAGTGCAGCAGTCGTTGACGATCCAGAATCTGCGGTCCGCGCTCGCCATGTCGATTGAACAGGCTGTGCGGGAACGGAACCCGAACTGGTCGGACCCGCAGGTCGAGGAAGAAGTGCAGCGCATCAAGGAAGAGAACGAGTTTTCGGTTCCTGACCCTGACGGCGGCGACTTCGACCCTGCTGCCGCGGATCAGGATGCGCACACCGATTTCCAGGGTGAGGTGGAACCCGATCATGAGGCGGAGGCCGCCTGATGCCTCTCACCCCGTCGTTTGGTGACCGCCGGGTGGGTCCGATTGTCCGCTTGTATCGGCGCCTGGAGAAACGGTTGCTGGAGTTGTTGGCGACTGGCTTGCCTGCGAGTGTGCGACGCCCGTACGTGTGGTTGCAGCAGGCGTTGCTGCGGACAGTGAAGTTCCGTCTGAAGGTGCGCCGCACCCTTGATGACACCGAACATGAGTTCCGACCACTGTTGGCGGAGGCGTTGACCGGCGCGTGGCGGGACGGCATGACTGCTGCCCGCCTCGACCTGCCCCACACCCCACCCGTGGCTGTGGCCGTGCAATCCCTGATTGATGACACCCTGACTGTGGTGCGGGCGGCACATGATCATGTGCCGCAGGTGATGGAGGACGGGTTCAGGCGGATCGTGAATGATGCGGTCCGCGCTGATCCCGCCGACAGCATGGATCGGGACCGGATTGTGCGCCGCGCACTGGAAGTGTTCGCCCGCAAGGGGATCACGGGTTTCGTCGACGCGAGGGGCCGACGCTACGACCTGGTGTCGTATGTGGAGTTGGCTGTCCGGTCTGCGATCACCCGCGCCGAGGTGGACGGCTATTGCGCGCAAGCCGCCGCGGCGGGACATGACTTGTTCATTGTCTCCGATGTTCCGGGTGCTTGCCCTTTGTGCCGCCAGTTCGAGGGCGAGTGTATTTCGATCTCGGGTGCGACGGTGGGCGCGATCAGCGTCAACAACAGTCTCGGCAGCCCGGTCGCTGTACGCGTCCTGTGCTCACTGGCTGAGGCTCGTGAACGCGGACTATTTCACCGCGGCTGCCGCCACACGATCCGCGTGTGGACACCGGATGCACCGACCCCACCACGGGCGGTGCGTGTCCCGGATGAAGTGCGAGCGAGGCGCCGCCAAGCTCGCGCGCTTGCTCGCCGTCAACGACAGCAGGAGCGGGTCAATTTGATCCGCAACCTGTAACACCTATTCTTCCCGCCGTTTTCTGGGCGGGCATTCAAATGACCCCCGACTTCGTTTCGGGGGTTTCGTCATTTCAACACTCTTGCAGGCCAGGTCGCCGTACGAGTGTTTCCACGTGTCCAGGAGGCACATTCTATGGCCGACGAAGCCACCCCCCAGGAAACTGTCACCGAAACTGTTGAGACTGTCGTTGAGGCTGTCGAAACCGTCACGGGGGCGAACGAGAACACGGATATCGGCACCGATGTACAGGGTGCCGAAACCGAAAGCCCCGCAGACAATCCGGTCGAACCGGAGAAGCCCGCGGAAAAGACGTACGACGAAAAGTACGTGAAGAAACTGCGTGACGAGGCCGCCGCTGCCCGCGTAAAGGGTAAAGAGGCCGCCGAACAGGCCGCGAAAGAAGCTGCCGACGCAGCACAGAAGGCTCTCACCGAGCAGATCGCCCGCACCCTGGGTTTGATCAACGACGACGCCCCACCCGACCCCGCTGAGCTGTTGAAGCAGGCGCAGGAACGCGAAACGGCACTGGCTGCCGAACGCGATGCTGTGGCTGAACGGCTCCGCAACTATGCACGCAAAGACGCTTTGACTGCCGCCGCCGCGAAGGTGGACGGCGATCTCACGTCTCTCCTCGATTCCCGCACCGTAAACGCGGCGATCGAATCTCTCGACACTGACGCCGACGACTTCGCTACCCAGGTGGAAGCGCTGGTCGCTGCGGCGGTCGAAAACAACCCGAAGCTCAAAAAGGTCGACCGGGTGTCGGCTCCCAGGAGCGGCGGAGACATGTCCAACGGTAATGCCGCCCCCAATGCGGGGGAGAAGGACATCGACTATTTCCGGCGCACTTACCGCGGAAACAACCGCGACGACTGAGTGCGCAATCCCCTCCCTCTTTCTAGGAGAGCCTTATGGCTAACACCCTGCTCACCCCTTCCGTGATCGCTAAGAAGGCGCTCGCGAACCTGTACGAGAACCTGTGCATGGTTCCCCTCGTCTACACCGATGTTTCTTCGGAGTGGGGCGGCCAGAAGATCGGTTCGACGGTGAAGATCCGCAAGCCTGCGACTTTCACCGCGCAGACGTTCAACCCTGCGTCCCCGTCGATCACCGTCCAGAACGCGACTGAGACCGGCGTGGACGTCACCCTCGACAAGCACCGGGACGTGTCGTTCGCGATCACCGCACAGGATCTCACCCTCCGCCTGGAGGACTTCGACGAACAGTTCCTCGCGCCGGCGTGTGAGGCGCTGGCCCAGGCGGTCGATCAGGCGATCATCGCGCAGGCGAAGGCTGACTTCACTCAGGTCGCGGGCGACACCTACTACGGTGGAGTCACCACCGGCGACCACAACCTGTGGGAGCACCCGGAGAACCTGATTGAGGCCGACCGGCTGCTCAACATTCAGAAGGTGCCGTCTTCGGAGCGTTCCGCCGTGGTCGGACCGACCACTCGCGCGAAGTGGCTCGACTCGGACATCATCAAGCACGCCGACAAGTCGGGCAGCACTGCCGCCCTGCGTGACGGCAGCATCGGCCGAAACATTTTCGGGTTCGGCGCCTACATGACGCAGAACATCGTGCAGCCTGCCGGTTCCCCGGCGGTCGGTCAGCCGAAGACTGAGGTCGGTCTTGCTTTCCACAAGACTGCTCTCGCGCTCGCGTCGGCCCCGCTGGCTCTGCCCCGCTCGAACACGTGGGGTGCGATGGAGTCCTACAAGGGTCTGTCGCTGCGCATCGTGCAGGACTACGACATGGACATCAAGTCCGATGTCATCTCGGTCGACATCCTGTTCGGCACCAAGACCCTGGATGCGAACCGTGGCGTGCTGCTGCGTGGCGACCTGGCGTAACCGATGGCGCTGATCAAGCTTCATTCGGGCAGCGTCCGCGAGTACGTCAATGCTGATGCGATCACGCGCATCACGATCCAGGCGGTCTACAACGAGCCGTTTCAGCTGAAGGTCGTCGTCGGTGGGGTCACCCTCACCGCTGGCGCCACCTTCGCCACGCTCGCCGAAGCTGAGGACGCGGTCGAAAAGATCGCAACCGGCCAGTACTGGGAAGCGTGATTCGTGTGCCGTGGCGTCGTATTCGGCGCCACGGCACTCTCACAAATTGGAGGACTGGTAGTGCACTACTACCGCTATCTGCATGGCGGCCGGGTCATTGAGTCTGAGACGCCGCGCCCGGATCTGTTGGAGTGGGCGTATTGGCGGGAGGTCACCGCTGATGAGGCGGGCGCACAAGGGAAGTCTGTGCAGCCTGAACCTACGGCTGACCCCGTCACTGTGACGGTTGAGGGTGCGCCTGAACCGCAGCCGGTCGCCGAGCCGCCTGCCGCGAAGAAGGCGCCCGCGAAGAAGGCTGCACCCCGCAAGGCGGCTGAGGCGGCCTGATGCTCGTCTATGCGCAACCCGATGATTTGATGTCTGGCTGGCTGGACGAACCACCCACCACGGCGGTCGCGACCCGTGCGATCCGTTACGCATCCATCCTCGTCCGCACCGCCACCCGCTGCGACCACTACGAAGTGAGTCCTGCGGGGGCGCCTACGGAACCGGATGTGATCGAAGCCATGCGGGATGCTACGTGCGCGCATGCTGCCATGTGGATCACTGCTGGCATCAACCCTGCTGCTGGTTCTGCGGGCCGGGAAATTGGTATCGCCTCCCAGTCGGCGGACGGCGGCAGTGTCACATACGCGGATTCGGTCACGGCGGAAGAGGTGGAGGTGTCTTTGCGGCGGCTCATCCCGACCGCACTCGACATCCTCCGCAACGCCGGCATGGCGAGCACGAGGCCAGACACATGGTGACCTACCAGCACCCCACCTTTCCGGGCGGAACCATGCTGACCGTCATCCGCGACCCCGAAACCGACTGGCAGGGCGACCCCATGGCGGGCGCATCCCCAGAGCATCAGATCGGTCCATGCGACCTGAAGTGGCGCACCGACAGTGAGGACAACAGCAAGGGCGAAGTGCTCATGCTGTCCGCCCAGGTGACGGCCCCACACGGCTCGGACGTGCAGCAGGGGGACCGGATTCGACTTGACGGCCGTGTGTTCGTGATCGACGGACAAGTCCGGGAAACGCCGAACCCATTCACGGGCTGGTCTACCGGGGTGCGGTTCACGATCGAGAAGGACGGCACTAGTGGAGTACGACAGTCATGACTTCAATCTAGACACCACCTTCATGCGGACATCGCCCGAGTTGACGGCGTTCGTGCACGAGTTGGCGGAGCAGGGCGCCGATCGTTGGTCGCTGCGAGTCCGGTGGAGAACCGGATTCAACGCCACCCACGTGGAAGCACTGTCCGGGCCTGGCGAAGACGGGCGTATCGAGGGCGTCACCTACGCGAGCGGCTACTACGCCCGCTTCCGTGAACACGGCACCCGCTACAACGCCGCCGAACATGTGATGCGCGACTTCATCCGAGACATCGAAGGCTAGGAGCCCCGCCGTGTCCCTGCCTGACTACCCGGAATACGACGAAGTCCTGAAAGCGCTCCTCGACGACCTCGCACCAGTCGTCACATTCATCGACGACAGTCTCACCACCTACATTTTCGTCAACCGTGTCGGCGGCAAAGAAGACGGTGTCGCAGACAATCCGGTCGTCGACCTCGAATATGTGGCCCCAACCCGTGCCGCCGCGAAAGCGTTGAAAAAGACGGCGCAGGAACGCATCCGGCATGCAGGCAACACAGCACCGGGTGGTTTCCTGATCGACACCGTGGATGAAGTGACGGGTCCGATGCCGATGGACCCGATGCAACGTCAGCTCCGCGAATTCACCGCGACTGTGCGTCTCTCCTACCGCAGGCCACGCACCTAAATCCTCTCTTCTCTTCTCACACCGCCCGCACCAGTTCCTTGGTGGCCGGGTCTCTGGGTGTGCCCAACCACAAGGAACCAACCATGGTTGCAGCTACTTTCGAGCAGGTCGCCAACTGGCGGCCCTCGCTCATCCGCCGCCCCAACAAGGGCTTCGTGCTCATCGGCAACATGAGCGCCACCCTCCCCGCCGCCTACACCAGCGGTGTCAGCGCCGAGTTCCAGGATCTCGGTTCGGCGGGCTTCAAGTCCCTTGGCCTCACCGCGAAGGACGCGCCCCCGACTTTCCGCCCGGAAATCGAATCCTCGGACGTCGAAGCGTGGGGCGCTTTGGAGCCTCCCCGCACCGACATCATCTCCCGCAAAATGACGGTCTCCACCACCCTGCTGGAGACGAAGCGGCAGACGCTGGAACTGTACAGCGGCCTGGACCTGTCCGCGATCGACGCTGACGCCACCACGGGTGAACTCCAGTGGAACGACCCGACCGCCCCCGAAACCCGCTACCACCGGCTGATTTTCGGCATGGTCGACGGCAGCGGCACCGACCAGATTTGGATTCTGCGTGTCTTCCCGCGCGCCACCGTCACCGAGATCGGTGAACAGTCGTGGTCGCAGGACGGTTCCCTCTCCTACAACATCACGTGGTCGGCGAAGATCGACGAAACCCTCGGCTATGCGATGAAGAACGTCATTTGCGGTCCCGGCGTCACCACCCTGCTCGACGAGATGGACTTCACCGCCACCGCATCCGTCCCGACCATCACTTCGCATCTGCCGGCCGGTTCTCTCGCCGCGGCGGGCGGCGAATCGGTTGTCCTGCTGGGTCAGCATTTCACCGGCACCACCGGGGTCACGGTGGGTGGCACTGCTGCCACCGATTTCACGATCATCGACGACACCCATTTGGCGATCATCTCGCCCGCGAAGACCGCGGGCTCGCACAACGTGGTCGTCACGAACGCGACCGGCGCCAGCGCGAACTACGCCGTCACTTACGCCTGATTCCAGGCTCTCTGAACCCCGCTCCGTGCGCGTTTCCTGGCCGCGCACGGAGCGGCCCCCACCTTCTCGCCAGGCCAGGAGATTCTTATGGACCCGATTTACATGGTGGCGCCGGATAGGCGGCGCGTCCTCGTCGGTACCGCTGTCGAGCGTGAACAGTTGCTTGCCCGCGGCTACAAGGTTGCTGCGCCTGAGCTGACACCAGCCCGCAAGCCCACACCCGCGACCAAGCCTGCCGACACTTCGAAGACCACCAAGTAACAACCCCTCTCGCCAGGAGACGCTATGCCCCCCAGGAAAACCACCACCCCCGCCGTCGACACTGCTGCCCCCCAGAAGTCGCGTTGGGCTCAGCTCGTTGAGGAATCCACCGCAGGCTATGAGCCGAAGCCGCCGTACATGTTCGACGGCACCAACCCGCCCACCCCCATTCACGAGCCCGTGACTGCCGATCAGGTGACGGCGCTCGCCGCCCTGATCGACTCGAAGGGGCGCGTGGATGTTTCCCGTGTTCGGGAACTGTTCGAGGCTGTGTGCGGTGACTCGTTCCAGCGGGTGTGGGATGTGGTGGGCCGCGCCCACTCCGATGTGCTGATCCCCCTGTTCATCGACATCAACGACCACTTCGGTGCCGTTCCTGGCGAGAAGGCGGGCGCTGATCTGCCGGGGGGCGACTAGCCCTCGTACTCCTCATAGAGGATTACGGGGAGGAAATCGAATACGACCTTCAACGCGAGTTGGGGGTTGACCTGCTGGATTTCTTTCGCGGGGTGAGGCCGTGGCGGCAACTGTATCGGTTGCTGCGACGGCTCCCCGGACACGGCTGGTATCAAGCAGCGTTGGCGATGGACGAGGATCTGGGGCGAGAACGGGCGAAGCAGCCACTCTCGGATAAGGCTGAACCACCGACCCCGCTCGGATACACGCTCGAAGTCTTGTTGCTGCTGCGGATCATTGATCTGTTGAAAGAGCAGATGCGGGCATATGCAGCCGGTTTGGGCGGGAAACTACCGCCACCGTTCCCGCCCGAACCACGCCCGATGACTGCGGAACAACGCATCCGCGACGAACTGGAGACACGCAACGTGTACGCCGGACTTCGGGCAATGGGTATCAACGTATGACATCGCGACGTTCCACCTGGCAGTAACATACGGCGACCGCATCCGATGAGGATGCGACGCCCACACAAGCCAGGGGAAACCATCGTGACGTATCCACCACAACCACCACCACAACAGCCGTGGACCGGACCGCAGTATCCGCAGCAAGGCGGGCCGTATCAGGCACCGCCACCACCCGGATATCGGCCACAGTATCGGTCACCGAAGAAGCCGATGCCGGCGTGGGGTTGGATACTCATTGTTGCCGCGGTCGTGGTCTGGTTCGGCGGCTGCACGGCACTACTTGGCGGCGGAGACACCAGCAAAGCATCCGCCACCAGCACCACCCGCACTTCACCAAGACCAGCAGGCACGCCAGCGGCAGCGCCAGCGGCGCCCGCACCTCCAGCGCCCGAACCAGTGAAGAGGACACCTGACCTTCCGGCACCAGGATCAGCGGTCCGGGATGGGCAGTTCGAGTTCCGGGTTACCGCTATGGACCCGCCCGTCACATCGATCGGCTCCTATCAGGCTAAGGGCGAGTTCATCGTGTTGAGCGTGGACATCACAAACACAGGTAAACAGCCCCGCAGTTTTTGGGATGATGAGCAAGTGTTGATCGACGATCAGGGCCGCGAGTTCGCCAACGACTCCAGTGCGGCACGTCGTCTCGGCTCCGAAACATGGGAGTCGGATCTGAATCCCGGTTTCGCCATCTCCGTGAAGCTCGTGTTCGACGTCCCGGTGGGCACTGTGCCTGCCACGATGGAGTTCCACGACTCGATGTGGTCTGGTGGCGTGAAGGTGGCTCTCCGATGAACCGCAATCCGGTCCTGGAGGGCGCGGCAGCCCTGTTCCTGATCGTGTTCGTGATCTGGCTGGCGGACGCAAGGAACTACAGCAACGGCGAGATGGCCGCGATCGGCGTCATCGGAGTGACCCTACTGTTCGTGTTCCTGCTGCTGCGTGCCTTGAAACGTGTCGGCGACCCTCGTGAGCCGTCCACGCCACCAGCTCCGCCACCAGCCCCAACGAAAGCCCCACCAGGCTTCTACATGCACCCCTCGGGTGTCACCCGCTGGTGGGATGGCTCCATGTGGACCGAACAGACCAAACCAGATGCGTAACCCCAGGTAGTGCCGCACGTCGCCTTGCCATATGGAAACCCTCTACCGGTAGAATGGCAACCGTAGGCAACGGAAGGAGCGCGCGATGGCTACAGCGCTTGACGTCGCCGGATACATCTACCGGCAGTGCGGCTGGGTCGATGCCTGGAAACTGGAGAAACTGCTGTACTTCTCCCAAGCCTGGCACCTGGCGTGGGATGGCCGGCCGATGTTTGAAGACAAGTTCCAGGCATGGATCGACGGCCCGGTTCAGCCGACCGTGTTCCGAGTGAACAAGTACGACCGCGCAGGTCAGTGGTCCACCGAGCTGCCGGGCGCCGATCCTGATGCCTTGCACCCGCAGGCGGCGGCGGTGGTTAATGCTGTCCTCGGGTTCTATGCAGAGTTGAGCAAGACGGACCTGGTCGAGCTGAGCCATGAGCAGCCGTGGCGGATCGCGCGTGGCCCTCTGCCTGATGATGTGCCTGGTAACGCCGAGATGTCGAACACTGAGATCAAACGTTGGTACACGTCGAAGGTTCTTAGAGGGGAGAAGGACATTCCTGCGCAACCTGCCGTCCAACTGACGGAGATCCCTCACGACGTGTTCATGCAGGCCGCCGCTCTAGAGATGGAGCGCTGGAAGGAAACACTGAGGCTCCTCGCTGACAGGTGAGCAACTTCGCACTGCCGGTTGATGGCGTCATAGCCATCAACCGGCAAATGACTGGCAGCAGACACGCCATTCTCGACCTCGGCAAGCTGGAGAACGCTCTAGCCGCTCCCCTGGCCGGGTTCGGCGGCTACTACAAGCACCAGACAGTGCTGCAACGTGGCGCCGCCCTCTTGGAGGGGCTGGCACGTGCCCATGCATTCCAGGATGGGAACAAGCGGACCGCCTGGACGGCCTGCAACACCTACCTGTCGCTGTGGGGCTCTCCGCTGCGTGAAGTGCCACCGAAGATCGCCACCGACTTCGTAGTAGACGTGGTTGTGTACCGCCACGACAATGCCACCATCTCCGCATGGCTGGTTGAACAACTCGCGTAAGGCTGCATAGCCGCTCTCCCTCGAAGGCCGAACCGCTCTGGTTCGGCCTTTCTCGTGTCTGCGTGACCACACCGCGACACCACCTCTTCTTCTGGCGGCTCTGACGCACGCCCACACCTTCATAGGCGGTGCCACATGGCGACATGGCCCAGCTATAGCGCAGGTAGCGCCAGGATCTACCTGCGCCCGGCACTCAGCAAGACCTTCAAGGTCGACACTAAAGCTCTCCTGAAGCCGATCGACGAATCCCTGAAGGTCACCGTCTCCCCGAAGCTGATGGTGGGCTTCAAAACCGACCTGCGCGACAAAGTGAAGGTCGCCTCCGAAGGCATCAACCCCAACATCGTCTTCAAACCCACCCTGATGAAGGGCTTCAAAACAGACCTCCGCAGCAAGGCGAAGACCGCCGCGACAGGTGTCGACCAAAAGATCCTGTTCGCCCCGAAGCTCGCCACCGGGTTCAAGACGTCCCTGCGAACCGCAGTCACCAACTCGCTGAAGGACTACAAGCCGGCCATCGAGTTCACGCCCGAACTGCGCGAAGGGTTCCGCGTCGACCTGAAAACCGCTGTCGGCGGCGTCAAATCACATCTCCGGTCAGAGACATTGATCGAGTTCCGGCCCGCGCTCGCGAAGGGCTTCCGCGCAGACCTGAAAACGAAGCTCACAACCTCCACCGGCACCTTGAAACCGAAGATTCCGGTCGACGTCGACCTCACCCAGGCCACCGCACAGTTGGAGGCGTTCCGGGCCGCTCAGGCCGCCATCCCGTTGACGATGAACGTCAACATCGACACCGCATCCGCGATGGCCCAACTGCTCGCCCTCCGCACCCTCGTTGGCGCGATCGGCCAGGAAACATCCGCTCTCGGCGCAGGCGGGCTCGGCGGCACCACACGCCGCCTGACCGGCAACATCTTCACCCGCCCGATTCGCGCGATCAGGTTGCAGGTGGAGATCGACAGGGCGTCTGTTGCCCGCGCTGAAGCCGAGGTTGCGAACATCGCGGCCCGCCTGGAGCAGGCGCAACGCGCACACGGCGACGCCACCGACAACACTCGCCTGGCGCAACAGAAATACAACGAAGTCATGGCGCGATCCACCGCCACCGACTCACAGAAAATGGCTGCCCTCCAAAGGCTCACACGCGCACGACGCACAGAAGCCGACGAGTTGGGCCGCGTCACCGGGCTCATGAACCAGCAGCGAGACGCAGACGACCGACTGGATAGGGCACGCCGAAACCGCGACGGCTTCGGCAGCAAATTCCTCGCCGGCTGGAACGGGTTGAACAGCGCCCTCACCGACGCCACCAAAAACATGTTCTCGTTCCGCAACCTGACGAGCCTCGCCACCACTGGTCTCGTCGCCCTCGCCGCCGTGTCTATGGTCCCGCTGATCGGGCAGCTCGTTCAAGCGGCAGGCGTTATCGGGTTGATCCCAGCAGCCCTGTCGGGCGCTGCGGCGGTCATCGGAACCCTCGTGGTCGGCACTCGCGGCTTGTCGGATGCGTTCACCGCAGCCGGGAAAGCCGCCGATAGTGCTGGCGAGGATGCGGAGACGAAGGCGAAGAACATCGCCAACGCCCAAAAGCAGCAGGCCAGCGCCGCAAAGCAGGTGGCGCAGGCTGCTCGCGGTATCACCACTGCTGAACGCGGCGTCAGGGATGCGCAAAAGAACACGCTTCGCGCACAAGAGCAGTTGAACCGCGCACGGAAGACCGCCAAGGACGACATTGACGACCTCAACCGCGCGTTGGGTCGGACCGCTTTGACGGAAGAGTCCGCAGCTATCGCTGTCGCTGAAGCCCAAAGGTCACTTTTTGAGACCTTTTCAGACCCGAACTCGGATGCCATCGACAGGGCGCGCGCCCAGAACAGCGTCAAGCAGGCTCTGGCGGATCAGGAAGACACTATCCGCGAGAACCAACGCCTCGCCGAGAAGGCGGCGGAGGCTAATGCTCTCGGCGTGGAGGGCTCCGACGCGGTGGTTTCCGCGAAGGAGGCTGTCACTTCTGCTGTTGAGGCTGAGGGGGACGCGAATCAGGCGTTGATCGACGCTTATGGCACGCTCGCGGACGCGCAAGCCTCGTATGTGGAGGCGCAGCAGGCGGTTACGGACGCCACTAATAAGGGTTCGACCGCGGTCGAAGAGTATGAGAAGGCGCTCGGGAAACTGTCGCCTGCTGCACGCAATTTCGTGGAGCAGATGGTGGCGTTGAAGGAGCCGTTCGGTGAACTCCGTCGCGCCATCCAGGACCGCTTGTTCGACAAGATGGGCGACTCTGTCTCCAACCTGGCCCGCAACTGGATACCAACCCTGCAAACCGGTCTCGGCAAGATCGCCGAACAACTGAACATCGGCATCCGCAACGCACTCGCAGACCTCGACACCCAAGCGTCCCGCAACAAAATGTCGACCATCTTCGACAACGTCGCGGCCTCTATCCAGCCAGCCCTCAACGGCATCAACGACCTCGTGCAAGGCTTCCTGTCCCTGTCCGGTGTCGGCTCAGAGTTCATGCTCGGCGGCGCCCAGGACTTCCAGGGATTCGCAAAGTCATTCCGCGAGTGGGCTGAATCCCCGGAAGGTCAGCAGAAGTTCCGGGACTTCCTGAAGGAATCGCTGGACACCTTCCGCGACATCATCGGCGTGGTCCGCGAACTCGGCGGCGTCATCAAAGAGATCTTCGCCGGCTCCGACGAAACCGGCGAATCCTGGCTGACAAGCCTGCGGGACACGTTCCAGGGTTGGAAAGAGTTCCTGGGCACACCTGAAGGCCAGAAGTCGATCAAGGACTTCTTCGCCGATGTCAAAGCAACAGTTGAGGGCATCGTCGATGCTTTGAAGCTGGCTCATGACATCGTCGACTTCTTCACCCCCGGCGAGCAGGAAGAACCGAAACCCCCAGAGGTTTGGGGCGCGACAGGCAACGATGGCGGCGAAACCGGGTACGGCACGCCCGGCCCGGTTGATCCGAAAGCTGTCGACCCGTCGAAGACCCGCAAAATCCCTGCCTCCCAGGGCGGCGGCACCGAGTACTACAACTACGACGGTGAGCGGGTCGACAAGCACGGCAACCGCCTCGACCATGCTGGCGGCATCTTCCCTGGTGTCCGTGAAGGGTCGATCGGTGATCGTGTCCTCGATTTCGCTGACGACACCACCATGTCGCCGGGCGAGAACAGCGAGAAACCGGAAGGCGCACCTCGCGGTGGCCGCGGCGGCTCGTTCGTCATGCAGAACGCGGACAACTGGTTCCCGGAGGAGACAGCCGCGAAGGTCGGGGCTCGCCTGCAAGGGATGACGAAACAGTTCGCGTCCGTCCATGATTCGGCGCGCACTGAGATCGGCGAAGGTGTCCCCACCCAGTTCAACTTCATGCAAACCGGGGTCGACGATTTTTCGACCTGGTTCGCTGGGGCGGGCCGGGAAGGCATCAATGACAGCCTGGAAGGTGTCGCTACAGACACCGAAACCGGTCTGACGAACGCCACGAGCCAGTGGGGCAAGTTCGGTGCCAGCGTCGACAGTGTCGTCACAACCACCACCGGCACAGGTGTCCTCGGGAAACTGCGGACCGCGTTCTCCGAACTGCCAGGCTTCTTCAGCCAGATTGTGTCCGGTGTTGGTTCCAGCCTGTCCAGTCTCGCCACCCAATTCCAAGGCCCCATCAACGCGGTCGTGGATGTCCTCAACAGTTTCGGCGACGTATGGAACAAGGTGGCCGACAAGATCGGCCTCCCGAAGTGGGAGCCACTGGAGCATGTACAGGCAGCTCTCTCGCCCGGAACCTCGGGCGGCGGTTTTTCGAAGCCGCTGGTTGGGGCTCGTGCGATGGGTGGTCCTGGCGGCCCGGTTCATGGCCCTGGTAACGGGAAGGACGACCGGGCCGGCTTGTACCGGCTGTCTCGCGGCGAACATGTGTGGACTGCGGATGAGGTGCGCGCTGCTGGCGGGCACGAAGCCATGTACCAGATGCGGAATTCGGTTCTGCGGGGCGGCGGCCAGCAGTCGCGTGGTGACGGGTTCTCGGAGGGCGGCGGCATCGTCTCCACCTCGGACCCGTTGGACCCGATCCAAATGCATTTGTGGGATCTGGTCCGGTCCGCGATACCGTCCGCGATCCTCACCAGCGGCAAGAGGTTCGCTGATGTGGGCGCCGGATTCGACTATCACATGCAAGGTAAGGCGATCGACCTCGGCGGGCCTATGCAGCAGATCGCCCGCTGGATTTACGAAACCTACCCGCAGTCAGCCGAACTCATTCACTGGCCGTTGAACGGCTGGCAGAACCTGAATGATGGGGCGCCGTTCAACTTCGGTTCGTCCACGAACGCCCAGCATCAGGATCACGTGCATTGGGCGGCTGACGGGTTCCTCACCCAGTTGTCGGACGAGGAGAAGCAAAGCCTGTTCGACCGGGTCCGGTCGGGTATCGGGTCGATGTTCTCGGGCGGCAAATCCTTCTTGATCGACAACCTGCTTGCCAAGCCTCTGCGTGGTCTCGCCGACAACGTCCCCGACATTCCGGGGCTCGGCGAGTTCGGGCAAATCCCGAAAGCGTTCGCCCGCAAAATGGCGGACACCGTCATCAACTGGGTCACAGAGCGATTCGGTGGCGCAGGCGGCACGGGGGAGCCGGTCGACTACGACCCGTCGTGGGGTGTCGAACACTGGCGGGACATGGCGAAAGAAGCCATGCGACGAGTCGGGTTCAACCCGGACGACGAGCAGCAAGTCAACGCCATGTTGGCGCAGATCAAGAGCGAATCCGGGGGCAACCCGAACATCGCTCAACAGGTCGTCGACGTCAACGGGACCGGCGAACAGGCGGGTGTTGGTCTCCTACAGGTCATTCCCTCCACCTACGAGGCATACCGAGACCCCGAACTGCCCAACAACCGCCGCGACCCCTTCTCCAACATGGTCGCAGCGTTGCGCTACTACCGGAACAGGTACGGCAACGACCTCACCACCGTGTGGGGCAAGGGCCACGGCTACGACCAGGGCGGCATCTTCCCCCACGGCACATTCGGATTCAACGCCTCCGGACTCCCGGAAGCAGTCCTCACGAATCCGCAATGGAAAATGTTTGAAGCGTTCATCCGGCAAATGCCAGGCATGGAACAGAAGCTTCAAGCCCTGCCGATGCCGGTCGACAGCAACGGGAAACCACTCGACTCCGGTAATCCCGCCAACTTCGCCGGCATCAATCCGGACGGCACACCAGGCCCTTACGGTGTCCCGATCAATCCTGGTGTGGACACGCTGCCGATGGTGGGGGAGAAGGCGAAAGAACGGTTCACAGGAGCCTTCCAAACCGGGTTCAACGATCTGGTTTCCAGCACCTTGGACCCGCTCGGCATACCGGACCCGCGCACCCTGATCCCATCCGAAGTCACCGCCTACGCGGGCACTTTGGACTCCTGGCATAAAGCCCGCATCGCCTCCGCGCAAGCCTCCGCAGCCCTGTCTAACAGTGGCTATCAGGCCGCGGCGGCACCAGCGACAGGCACCGCCAACCAGGTGATCAGGTCCAACGGTAATGGGTCGACGTCGATGGCGTCCTACGACTATTCGACGACCATCAACCTCACGCCCCGCGACACCAATGAGGCGTTCCGTCAAGCCCAGCAGATCGCTGATCTCCGTGCTATCCAGCACACCGCTACCGCGAGAGGTTAATAATTGTTGATGCGGGACTCTGCCCGCGTCGAAATCTTTGGTGTAGACGGCTCGCATCACGTCATCAGTGGCGCTGGCGCGTCGGAAAAGCTCTTTCTCCAACCGGATATCAAGGGCATTTACGACGCGCCGGTTGTCACTCGACGTAAATCGAGCGTCTACCAAAAAGGTGCGACGTACGACGGCAAATCATACAACCAACGTGACATCACATTCGGTATCAGCATCAAAGGCGATACCCCCGAGGAATGGCAGGAACTTCAGGACGCCTGGAACGCGGCCTGGGACTATGAGGTAGACCCGTGGGACCCGGATTCGACACTCACGAAAATGTCGATCACCACCCCGATATCTGGCACTCGTTCCCTGTATTTGGCGAAGAACGACACAGTCTCGTACGAGTCGAAGAACGATCCGCATGTCACTCGGTCGTCGGTACAGCCGATGGCTGTGGTGGCGGATCAACCGTTTTGGTTCGAAGACAAATGGGAGGACACTCCCTACGACTACTTCGAGACTGGCGCCTCCGGCACCACTGAAGGCTATGTCACGATCGCGAATCCCACCGATCAACCGATGTGGCTGCAATGGGTTGTCACCCGCGGCATCTGGACGCTGCCCGACTTCTCTTGGACGGGGAAGAAGCATCAACGCGTTCCGGGCGGCGATCACGCGACACGCAAAATCACGCTACCCGAACTGGATGCTGTTGAGGGCGGTGCACGTATCACCCTGTACCGGGACAAACTCCAGGTCAGGGACTATGCGGGAACGAACCTGGCGGGCCGGATGAACGGAATTTCGTTCCTGCACCGCATCCCCCCGAAAACACCTGCCACGAACCTGCCCGTGAAAGTCGAGTCAGCCCCTGTCGGTGGCGGTCGTGTCGAAGTGTATTGCGCACATCGCTGGGAACATTGCTGGGAGCGTCGATGAGCACTGAAGCGCTGCTGGCAATGTCTTTGGCCGACCAGTGCCGCGCGATCTGGGATGTGACTACCGCGGCGGAGGAAGCAGACCGCCGCGCCCGCCTCCAACCGCCGCTCATGCGAATCTGGAATGGCGACTTTGATTTGGTCGGTACCCTGGATAGCGAGTATTCGGCGAGCTTCACATGGCTGGATAACGCTGTCGGACCTGGTTTGACCGAGATCCCGTTGGATGATCCGCTGGCGAAATGGATTTGGCAGGCATCCGCTCGCGTCCAACGCGGTGAGAAACTGCACGTCTACATCACTGTAGATAAGGATGGTGCCCGCTGGTCGGGCCGCATCCACGATCACGCGGTGGAGAAGCGTGAGGACGGCACCCGTGTACTTGTGGTGCGCTGGCTGCATGACATGTCCATTCTGGAATACTACCTCGCTTGGTGTAATCCATTTTTGCCTGACTTTGTTCAGTTCCCGCGCGTGTTTTTCCTTGCCGGACCGTCAATTTGGGCACTCAAAACCGCTTTGTTTCTCAACGTCATGCGGGAGCAGTCGAACCTGTGGGAGCTGCCGGATGATCCGATGGATTACGGCGCGGTCGGCATGTCCAACTGGTCCGTGGTCATCAAGCCGACCACGTTCGCGCAAGACATGCTTGCGGGCACCATCTGGTCAGTCCCCAACAGCCGTTTCAAACGTTGGGTGGACATGTCGAAAGACATCCTCGAAGACGCCCAACTCTCGATTCAGGTCCGCAGGTTCATTGTGGGCGAGGATGAACAGCCGATCGCGGGGGAGACCTTGCGTAACGGCACTCTCGTGGTCGACATCGTCGACAAATCCGGGTACTGGACAGACACCAGCAACGGCGGTGACCCGTTCCTTGGCCTGCGCCGCACCTTCGCACAGTTCGCGGAAGACTTCATCGACGACATCGTGACAGACGTTGTCGACCCGCCGACACCCGACTCCTACAAGGTGCCCGGCCTGCGACTCACCGACAAGACGTGCCCGTACGTCATCTACCTCGAAGGCGAAGAAACTGGCATCGAGTCCAGCAAATTCACGTTCACGCCGAGCACCGCCGTGCAAGTGGTTGCGGGTGGTCACAGCTTCCCGTTTGTGAATGAGCTGATCTCGGCAACCATCCAGACTGTCGGCGACCTGATCGCCGCAATGGTGTTCGTCCCGCCTATTGGCGGCGCTATCGACGCTATCGCCCAGGTTTTCTACTGGGACACGCTAGCCGCCTGGATGCACGCCAGATCCACTGGCCGCGTGGCCCGTTCGGGTTGGGCGCGACCGTTCGAAGTGCTCGCCGCAGACGGCGACAGGGCATACACGCTCGAAGCGCTCCTCTCCCTCCGCGCAGCCCTGCACGAAACCCGATCCTGGTTCTCGCATGAGATCAACATCCGGGACGGCGCCCCGTGGTTCGTTGGAGACAACGGCAAGGGGCACTTCTTTATCGGCGACCGGATCGGCGCCCAAGTGATCGGCGACTTCGCCTCCACCATGTTCGTCGACGACCACACCATCTACGTCGACCGCGTCCGCGAGTTGACGTTGGCGTGGGATCGCGAATCCCCGCCCGAATGGATGCCTGTCATCGGCGAAGCGGAGAAGAACAAGGACCGCGGGCAGCGCGCATTGAATGCGATCGCCAATATCGGCTCCCTCATCCAACAGCTCGCCGTCCAAGGCCGCTAGCCAGGAGTATCGAATGACTGAAGTTGATCAGTCGCCACGCCTGAAGCCTGGCGACTTCCCCGAACAAGCTCTCGTCAACCCGGACTGCCCGGAAGAGGCATTCCTGTGGATGTTCAGCGGCCTGCCGGGCATGTCGGGCGCCCCGCTGCCTTTCCCGGTCGAGTACCTGAAGCAGGTCAGCCGCCGGCTGTGGGATTGTGGCGCGCGTCCGATGGGGTCGACGGTGCCACCGGAGCAGAAGATCAAGTATCAGCGCCCGATGCAGACGGACCCGCACTGGCTCACCAGTCCTGGCGTGTGGGTGGACATCAACGAGCCGGATCGGGATCAGTTCGACATCAAAGAGTTCGTCAGCAGTCTCCCGCAGGACGCGAAACGGCAGTTGGCGGAAGCGCTGGGGTTTGATCCGGTGACTGCTCTCCCACCTGATCAGCGGATGATCGAAGCGTATGAGGGTGCGGGGAAGCCGCGCACACCTCAAACGGGGAAGCCGTCACGTGACGGCGCGTATGTGACTAACGAACCTGTCCGCGATCCGGGCTGGAATCCCTGTGAACATCCTGTCGCCGAAGTCTTGAAGTACTTGGAGCAGGCGGACGAGGACGAACGCGAGCGCGTGTTGGCGATTGAACGCTACCTGTCCAACAAGCCCCGTAAGACCATCCTCGACCGATTCCCGGAGGTGGCCTGATGGCTGCACCCCAGTTCACTGAAATCAACCGGCTCGGCAATTCGCGGTCCAGCCGCTACGGCGCCCGTGTGCGGCATGTGCTGCTGCATTCGCAGGAAGGCGACGGCACCGCGGAGTCGCTGGCCGCCTACCTGAACAACCCCGCCAACGGTGTCTCCTACCACTACACGATCCGCGGCGGCATCGTCGTTGATGTCGTGGACACCGATTACGCCTCGTGGTCGGTGCTCGACGCCAACAGTTGCACGATCAACATCTGTTTCGCGGGCTCCCGTGCGTCGTGGTCTCGCCAGCAGTGGCTTGCGATTGACCTTGATCTGCGGATCGCGGCCTACATCGCCGTCCAGGACGCACGGAAATACGGTTTCTCGACTGACGTGATCAAACCCCCGTATCGGCGCGCGGATGGCATCTCCGATCACGCCTACGTCACGAAGGCGTTGGGGATCGGCACCCACACTGATGTGGGCGCGAACTTTCCGTGGGACGTGTTCGAAAGCTATGTCCGTGAGTACGCGAACCCTGCCGCGGTCGCTCCCGTGAATCTGATCGACCAGGAGGCGGCACGCGCTACCTGGTTGGGCGCCCGGAAGACGAAGGGCGAGAACGGCTGCCCGGACGGTGAAGGCCGCTGGGCGGATTTCGAAAACGGGTCGATCTATTGGCATCCGCGTACGGGTGCTCATGCTGTGCCGCGCTCGATCTATGAGGCGTGGGCGGAACGGCAGTGGGAGACTGGTCCGCTCGGCTACCCGGTCGGTGATCATGCGGTTTTGAACGGCCCGGACGGTAAGCCGTGGGGGGACGTACAAGGCTTTGAGGGCGGCGCCCTGTACCGAAAGTACGGGCAGCCCGGTTTCTGGGTGCATGGCGAGATCCGTAACCGCTGGAACCGCAGTGGTTTCGAGAACGGCCCGTACGGCTGGCCCACGAGCGATGAGCAGCCTTTCGACACCGGCTCGTTTCAGGACTTCGAGTACGGCCGCATCTATTGGACGCCCCGCCAGACGTTGGGCCTGCTGCATGGTGACGGCCCAGACAAACCTGTCCCTGACGCCGCCTGACTTTCATCTCTATCTCAACTATCTATAAGGGGGGCCTCATGGCTTCTTTCGATTCCCTGCGCGACCTGACCGCTGAGGCGCGCGGCACCCTGTACACACTGCTCGCCCCGCTCCAGGTGCTCGCGGTCGCGTTCGGTCTCGCCACCGACACCCAGGTTGCTTTGTGGGCGCCTGTGGTGGCTGCGGTCCTCGGTTTCACTGTGGCCGGCGCGAACGCTGCTGGCACTTGGCGGACTTGGCTGTACGGCGTCCTCGCTGTGCTGGCGCCGGCTGCGGTGACTGTCGGGATGGTCACTGATTCGCAGGCGGGTGCGATCGTCGCGGTCGTATCCACGGCGCTCGGCCTGGGTGTCGCGGCTTACAAGACTCCTTCGATCGGGTGAACGCGATCTGGACGGCTGTGATCGGCGCGTCCACGGGTCTTTTCGGTGTGCTTGTGGGGTGGATTGCCCCGCGGTCACGCTCGTTGGATTCGCAGCGCGCCGATTTCGAAGCCATTCTCGGTCCTTTGCGGGATGAGATGCGGGATATGCGGGACCGGATCAAAGCGCTTGAAGTGCAGCATCGTGAGGACACTTTGCAGCATTTCGAGGATGTTCGCCGAATCGATGTTTTGGTGGATTATGTGAAGGATCTGCTGGTTTTCATTCGCACGCATGTGCCTTCTCCTGAGCCGCCTCCTATTCCACCTGAGTTTTCTGATCATATCTGAGTTGATTGGGGGTGATCGCCTATGACCGCCCCCAATCAGCCTACTCCTGACGGCAGTATTGAGGTTGGCGCGTTCCGCGCGTTTCAGCAGAAGACGTCTGCGGATGTTGAGACATCGTTGAAGGCGGGCGCGAAAGTCTCGTACGGGAACGCGCAGGATAGCCATAAAAGCCAGGTGCGTGACCCGCTCGAAAACGTGCACGTCATCGCGGTATCCGCGCAGGGTTCTGCGGCGACAGCAGTTTCTACGGCGGAGGCAGCAGCGAATGAGGCTGCCGCCGCTGGCGTGAAGGCCGATATCGCCTATGACAACGCCCACTACTGGTCGGTGGAGTGTGTAGTGGCGTCAGCGGAAGTGTTGCTAGGGGTGAACGAACTGCTCCTCGGTCCGGTGTTGAACGTTCCTGACGGGCTGGAAGCACGGTTAACGGACGCCCATTTCGCGTTTATCACCCAGCCGGGCGGCTGCACCATCGAAATCAAACGCTGGAATGAGTCTGGCACGGTCGCTGACGTGATCCATACACAAGTGTTGGGCGCGAACGTCACCCGGTATAACGCGCCTGCGCTCGATATCCCGGTGTTCGATAAAGAGCGCTTCTTCTACAACGTGACGAGCATTGTGGGTACAACCGCCCCCACTGTTATGCAAATCAACGTTTCTGGCGTCTATTTCCCTGAACCCACCCCGTGAGGTCATCGTGAAA
This sequence comes from Nocardia higoensis, assembly GCF_015477835.1. NCBI lineage: Bacteria > Bacillati > Actinomycetota > Actinomycetes > Mycobacteriales > Nocardiaceae > Nocardia > Nocardia higoensis. Next base: position 74,889 of record NZ_JADLQN010000010.1, read on the forward strand.
GCGTTTCATGCTGTCGCATCAGCCGCAAATTTGGAATCCGAGTGGGCTATTCAACCGTACCGGGAAGCGCTCTGGTGCGCAGCATTCCAGGTGGATTCATTGGATGGCTATTTCGACATGGCTCCCGCCGAGTCCGCTATCCGCGTGCTCACCTACGCCATCGATAGATTCGACACCCACACCGAAGAGTTACGTCCCCTCCTGAGCCCCAATGATTTCCTCGATCTACGCGGCAACAAACGCGTATTGCAGGGTGTCCGCAAATTCCTGCTACGCAATGGCGGGCACATTTCGGGTGCGATACCGCGCGACGAGATTCAACCCGAGTAGGTGGTGCCGTGAGCTTTCTGATCAAACGGAATCCGCCGTGGGCGTGGTCCGGCTGGTACGACCAGTTCAGCCGACCGCCCGAAAGCCCGCTGAAGCAGCCGTGGCAGAAGTGGGGCACTAATCTGACGCACGAAATCAACGCCGACAATCAACTCCATATAGGCCACTACGTGTTCGTTGATGTTCCCGGAGGGGTGAGTTATGAGTTCGAGCCGTTCACCAAGAATTACGGGTTCGAGGCCCGCGTATGGTTTCCGGCGAATGATGGCTTGGTAGCGAATTCGCTCTTAGTTCTGCTGATGGCGAACTGGGCAAAGAACTATAGCGGATCGTACTCGCAGGCAACCTTGGTCGCGATGGCGCATCAGCCTGCTATCGACGGCGACACGATCAAGGTTTACGAGTCGGCTTCTCTCGGTGTCAGCAACACGGTGATAGGTTCAGGTGCTGTGCCGACTGCCTTTTATGGGGCATGGTTCACCGTCCGGATTTGGGTTGATAATGACGCTCTTGTTCGCGTGTGGATGAACGATTTCCTCGTTGTTCAGGCAATGTTGAATGGGTCTTTCCGTACCGCACCTGGCAAGCGTGGCCTCAATATCGCGGCGGAGAGGAAAGATGCGTGGCTGGATTGGATTAAATGGTTCGACCGGCCTACGGATTTCGTGCTTCCCGGCATGTCGGAACTGTTTTTCGACAACTTTAACCGAACGAACGGGGCGGTTGGTAATGGGTGGACGCAGATCGGGACTGACGCCGCCATCGTAAGCAACAGTTGGTCCACCACTGGAGCCACGAATGGTGGCCGCGGGCTGCTCCGAGACTCCGGGATTACGAATGGCGCGCAGCAGATCGAAGGGGTCATCGGCGGCAATATCGCACCGAACGACACAACCGCGAACGGTCTGATTTTGCGCTCTAATGCGTCTGGCACTGAAGGGTTGATAGCGCGTTTCGCGAGGACTGCTGTTCGCATCTCCAGGTTTTCGTCATCGTTGTCCGGCGGTTCTATTACCTATAGTCACGGCCCGATAGACACCACCAGTTTGAATTTGCAGGACGGCGATGTGTGCCGTTTTTCGTGTAACGGCAACACAGCCTGGGTGGATGTTAATGGGGTTCGTTCTGCTATGGCGCAGGTGAGCGTCACCGAACTACCCACGACAAACTCCTGGATGGGCGCATTCGTGCAGCGCGCAAACGACGCGAACTCCGCGTCTTGGAACAGTTTGCGTCTTATGCAAGCCGCCCTGTGACATTCCCTTTTCCCGCCCCTATATGGAGGGGGTCTGATGGCTATAGGCCACGAACCACTTTACGAAACTGTCGTGCTCGTCCCTGGACAGGATTTCATTCACGAAATCACCCCACCCGCTGGTGAGGCATTCGCTGCGAGCACTGATGTCGACCTGATCATCTACAACCCTGACAACACGGTGCAAGCGACGTGGGCGGCGAATGTGAACACGACGCTGATCCGCTGGCAGATCGATTCGATTGTTGCCGACACCATTACTCAACCCGCCACATACCGCATATATGTCCGCTATTCGGACGGCATTGATTTGTGCTGGTATCGGGGCGCTATCACTTGGCAGAGGTAAAAAATGGCTATTGCTGTTGGCGCTACACGGCAAGTCCTTGCCGACGCCTACAAGACACTTTCGGGTGCCGCCACTGTGTGGGTGTCCCTGCATACGGCTGACCCTGGCACGACTGGTGCGAGCGAAGCCAGCGGCGGCGGCTATGTTCGCGTACAAGGTACCTGGTCGTCGGGTACGGGTGGCGCGTTGACGATGCCCGAGCTGTCGTTCACGTGCCCGGCCGGCTCGTACACGCATGTCGGTCTGTGGTCTGCGAGTTCGGCTGGCACGTTCTATGACAAGACGTCGCTGGCACCGAACATCACATTGAACTCCGCGGGCACCATCAAGGTCACACCTAGCTTCGCGGTGAGCTGACCGTGACCGGGTTCCCGCAAATCTCGCAGTGGAGAGCCCGGCCGCCGTCTGGTAGCGCGACCGCGGCGGGGTTGCCGACAGTGTCTCGGATGCGTCTCCCGAGCGCGTTGTTCCGCACACCACCACCGGTCGCGGCCTGGACGGCTGAAGGCATCCTCACTGCGGTCGGCGCCCCGATGGCGGTTGCCGCGTTCACGGCTGACGGTCTGCTGGAGGCTTTGGGTGCTGCTGCTGGTCTGGCCGGGTTCACCGCTGAGGGCGTGCTGATGGAGGTCCAGAACGAAGGCATCGCCGAATTCGTTGGTGCAGGTACCCTTGCGGCGCCTGCTGTGGCGGTCGCTACGGCAGCGTTCACGGCTGCTGGTTCGTTGACTGCTGGTCTGGTTGCTCCTGCCACGGCAGCGTTCACCGGTTCTGGTGTCCTCGCAGCCTCCGGGTATCCGACTGCGGTTGCCGGGTTTACGGGCGTTGGCAGTCTCGCTGCGGCTGGCGTGACGTTCGCGCCGTCGTCGATGACGAAGGACGGCGCGTATGTTGCACCTAACGGCTTCGGCCAGGTCACCGGGTGGGTTGCGGACACCACCAACTATCCGGGGTCGACGATCAGTGGTAGTGATCTGGTGGTGCAGTCCACTGGCACGGGTAAGACGGTGTCGGCGTCGGTGGTGTGGACGGCTAACTCCACCTTCTCCAGGCCGGTGACGATGAGGTTGCGGAATCAGACGACGGGTGTCATTTTGGCGACGGGTAGTCAGGTGTCGGTGCCTGGTAGTGGGACCGCGACAGCGACTGTGACGGCGACGGGGGTGTCGGTGACTGCGGGTGATCTGATCCGGTTGGAGGCGGATGGCGGGAATAACACGTCCAAGCCGTCTGCGTTGACGAACACGGCGAGTTATGTGCGTGTGAGTTGATTGAAAAAATGGCTCCCGGCCCCCTGTTTTGGGTGGTCGGGGGCCGTTTTTCGTGTGTCTGGAGGGGGTGTGGAGGGTGTCGGGGGATGCTCCGGTGGGTGTGAAGGATCTTCCGACGATTGCCGCGGAACGCCGGCGCGATGCCGTCGCGAAGGGTTCCGCAACCCTTCCGGAAGGGTTCGCGAAGGGTTCCATGCTGGGGGTTTGGCGGTCGTGCGCAGATTTTGGGCAGGGTCCGGGCTGTCTTGGAGACCCTGCGCAGTATTCGCGCACGCTCGAATCCGACACGCCCGAGATCCCTTTCGCGCGCGCGGGAGAGCGAGTGAACGTGTGCGTGCGCGCGCCTGCGCGATCTAAAGGAACGCGTGCGCGCGCGTTACTCACGTAAGTGAGTAACCCAAGTCCCAGCGTGGTTGCTTTGCGGCAGCCGCGAAAACGCGACTTCACGTCTCTGACCGCGACGCCGCTTCGTGTTGCCGCCTGCGTGGCGTCTCTGCGCCAGCGGTTTGCAGCATGCTCCCGTTTGCGCTGCTGCAAGAAGCCTGATTCATCAAAACCCCATCTTTTGCAGCGGCCGTCACGCGACCACGCTGGAACGAGACGCACGTGGTTCTTTTCGATGGTGACCAACAGTCCGCGCGCGTGGGGATTCGGGGCCGGCGCCTGTCGTCCGAAGCCGTTTCCGGCGACCAGACGCGATCGGGTGGGGGAGCGTGAATCGGGGATGCCGTTTCCGGCCGCCTGGCAAGCCGGTGGAGGCCCGTAACCCCCTCCGCCTATACCTCGGCTAGGGGTGACCGTTTCTGACGCGCCCTACAGTCGTGTGCGCGTCGCATGGCAGATTCTCGCAGTCAGGGCGCTCGAATGCTCGCCTCGCATGCGTCGCCAGACGCGTTCGCGTTGGTTGTAGACAACGACAGTGGATGCAAACTATGCTCGGGTGATCTGCTCGAACCACTCGGTTCGACACCTCCATCTACCGCCGCCTCCCGCGCGGCCCTCACCACAGGAGAGACCATGCCCGAGCAGACCGACACCCACACCGCCGAGCGCCTGGTGCTCGTCGACCGCGCCCTGTGGGTGGACCGCGGTGACGGCAACCGCGACGGCCTCACCGGCGAGCTGCCGCCCTGGGCGGACGACTGGGCCGCCGGGATCGTGGAGGCCGTGAACGAGCGGGTGGACCTGCTCGCCCAGCTGGTTGCCGCCCGCGCCCGCGTCACCGAGCTGGAGGCGCAGCGGGATCGGGTGCGCGAGCTGCATCAGCCGATCGAAGCCGTGAACATGCGCCACCCCGGCGGACGGCTCACCCGCGTGTGCTCCGGGTGCGGCACCGATGACGGCAACTGGCAGACCTACCCGTGCCCCACCATCCGCGCCCAGAAGGAGGTCGACCACTGATGGGGCACACGATCATCAAACCGGTCCGCGGCGAGGACTTCTATGTCGTCTACTCGTCCGTCGTGGACGCACCGATCCAGTTCGGCACCCGCGCAGAACTGGAAGCCACCTACGAGCACGCCGCAGCCGATCGGTTCGCCCGCGCCGACGAGCTCGGCACGTCCTCGATGCTCGGCTGGGATGGATGGGATCAGCAGACCATCACAGTGCGTGAGGGTTTCCGGCCCGGCGCGCGCCCGGCGAATGCCTGGTGTGCGAACGTCGCCCGCGCAGACCTCCGCCAGTTCTGTGAATCCGTTGACGCCGACGGCTATTGGAACCCGCCCGAGGGGCTAATCACCTGGGATTACATCGACGAGGAGACCCGATGACTTCGCTTGCTGACCAGATTCGCGCACAGGCCGCTTTTACGCCGCCGCCTGGACAGATGAACGCATTGCATGAATTGGCCGACAAGGCGGCTGAGGTCGAAGCCGAGCGTGACCAGTTCAAGGCGGGTGCGCGTGAACTCGGTTTGATGCTTCAGAAGTTGAACGAGATGGCGTTGGACATCACCGACACCACCCCTGATGAGGACGGTTTCATCGACTGGCAGGGTGTGTGGGAGTCGGTCGCCGACTTGGGGGCTGACCTCGCGGCGGCGCGTGCCGTGCTCGCTCGTGTTAATGCCGCTCTCGCCACCCATCCCCGCTGCGACGTGCATCCGGACGATGATGCGGTCTCGTGTGGTTGGAAGCGTGCCGTCGCCAGCGTGCAGGGGGCGCTTGACTCGGAGGCGGATCGTGGCTGAGCTGTTGAAGCGCACCCTGCGTGACCGTGCGAACCGCCTGATCCTGGAGCATCCGTTCCACAGCCTGTATGAGTTCGCGACCGCGTTGATCGACGATGTTGTGGATGGCGGGCTGGTTCACGAGCCTGGCCGTGTCATCGAGACGGACCAGGGTGAGGACACGATCTCGTTCGACACCACCGCACTGGATGTTTTGGGACCGCGCACAGTGATCCTCCTGCGCGGCCACGTCTATCAGCATGCCGCCCCCGGTTGGTGGTCTACACCGATGTCTGACGTCTTGTACAGCAGTGAGCAGGTGATGGATGTGGCGGGCGGCGACGACATCACCATCCTGCACATCCCGAACGAGGAGCCTGCCAATGCCTGACGTGCTCGTTTTCGGGAAACCGAATTGCCCCGCCTGCAAGTTGACGACGGCCCGTTTCGATGCTCTCGGCGTCCCCTACACCTACCGTGACCTGACCGAGTATCCCGCTGACCTGGATATGGTGCGGCTCCTCGGCTATCAGACGGCTCCGGTCGTGGTGGTGGGTGACATTCATTGGGGTGGTTTCCGCGCTGATCAAATCAACTGGCTGGCTGCGGTTTACAAGAGCAGCCCGGATCTGTCGGGGCTGGAAGACGCTGCGGTCGAGTACTTGCGCGACGAGGTCGCGTGATGGGTGCCGTGTGGCAGTGGCTGACGGGCTTCGAGTGGTGGCATTACTTGCTGGCCGTGTACGCGGTCGGGTATGTGCTGACCGTCCTCACCTACTCCGATGCCATGCTGAACATTCTGCCGAGGATGCGCGGCCTGGATGAGTGGGCGGACGCGGAAGCGATGGCCCCTCGCCTGCTGCATGGGGTGTTTGTTGTCTCCATGCTCATCGGCGCCCTGTTTTGGCCGCTGGCAATGTGGAGCAAGGCGTGGTGGCGCGGTCTGTGGGGCGGGAACAAGCCGCCGACTGACGCCGAGTGGAATGAGGCAGTTCGGAAGGCGCGCGAACGGCAGGACGACTGACCCGCAGATACACGAGAACGCCCGACCCTAGTTCAGGGTCGGGCGTTCTTTTTGTGTTACGTGCTAGTCCTGGCCGTCGTCATCGCCATTCGACGGCCGATTCCAATTGTCGAAAGCTGCCCCATCAGGGCCGGGCTCGAAACCCTTCATGTTCACCCCCTTCCCGCACTCGAATCCGGTACCGCACGCAACCGCTCCCTCTTCATGTCCGCCAACCTGCTCGGCAACGAGTGCCCATCCACGGCTTCATCGGTCCAACCGTCCTCATCGACCGTCCGCCAGTTGCCAGCCTCGTCCTGAAACCACATGCCTGACTCGCTCAAATCAGCCCCTCCTCCACAAGGAAACGGGTCGCCGCCGTCTTCGCCCGACACCGGCCAACGCAACAATCCGCATGCACCTGCAAAGCGTGATAAGCCGCCGTCACACTCGACGACGCCCACACCCCATCCGCACACGAGATCCGCTGCTGCAACCCCGCATCCATCACGACACCGCCGGCACATCAAGCAGGGTTCGGCCACGACGTGTCGCAGCCCAACCACGTCCACGATCGGTCACACGGCACACACCCGCCTCGACAGCGAGCAGGCCACGCGCCGACAAAGATCGGATCGCACGCCGCACCGTGGATTCACTCAACGGCACCTGCTCCAGCAACACGGGAACCGCAACCGACTCGCGCACTGTCACAGCCATTACTCGGGCCTCGCTCAAACGCATCGCCCACCACCCTTTTCGCTGTAATGAAGGTTGGGGAGGGGCGTCCACGGGTGTGTGGAACGGCGAGCCGGTCACCGTGGACGCCCCAACCCGAAGGCTAGGTAGCGTGCTAGCCAGCAAACCAGCATTTTGCCAAAACTTGCACAAAGTCGAGCCGATCTTGCCGAAACTTGCACACCATCGCATGATGTAATCCGGTGGCTGGCAAGAAAATTCCCGCGAAAGAGAGTCCACGATGCGCGTCACATTCCTCGGCAAGGGCGGCTCCGGCGAAAAGGACTGCCCCACCCTGTACGCCACTGACCGCGACACCTACCTCGTGCAAGGCTGGGCGACTGATGTGCTCGGCGTGGTCGAGATCCCGCACCTGCTGCCCGGATTCGCCGACGAGGGCACCTATCTGGGGGCGATGATGTCCGACACCGGGCGCGGTACCTTCCTCCTGGTGGGCCGCCCCGTCGATGACCCGGAGATACTGGCGCCCATGACGATCGCCGAAGATGAGACGGTGATCGAAGTACCCCGCTTGGAGAGGACGTTTTACGGTGCAGCATTTGAGCGGCGACGCTGTCGATAGCTTGTGGCGGGACGCTCGACGCAGCGCCTTCCACCTGGAAACTCACGACACCTACAACGTGCCCGCCGAAGCGGAACCGCTGAGGCGTTTCCTTGCTGGCGAGCCTGCTGAAGACCGCAGTGACAGGCCGTGGACGCGCATGATGCTGGAGGTGACTGCCCGCGGCGTCCACGTGTCTCGTGTGCGGGTGGTCACTGAGCCGCTGTCGGATTATCAACGCTGGTTGTTGTCGATCACGGGCGTAAACGCGGCTGCGGGCGAGGACATCCGGTATTTGCCGCGGGAGAAGGCGCCGGTTCGCGGCCCGGACGACTTCTGGCTGTTCGATGACCGGACTGTCGCGTTCAACCTGGTTGATGCTGAGGGGAAGCCCGCCGGGTTAGCGGTCACTGATGATCCGAGTATCGCCGCCGTCTGCCGCTTCGCCCGCGACACGCTGTGGCAGGCCGCCACCCCATACAGCGAGTACACCCCCGAACAGTGAGTAGTCCCCTCGAAGCTGTAGAAGCGCTCGGACAAAGGCTGCGGGAGATCAGGCGCCGCGCAGGCTTGTCCGGGCGTGACTTGGCGGCGTTGACGGGATGGCATGAGTCGAAGGTCAGCAAATACGAGTATGGGCGACTGCGCCCGACCGATGACGTGATCCGCGCCTACTGTCTGCATGCGGACGCTGACGACCAGTTGGAAGACTTGTTGGCGACGTTGCATGGTGTGGATGCCGCCTACATGGAGATGCGGCGGCAGTTGGGTCGCGGGCTTGGGGCTACGCAAGCCTCGTTGGTGAAGTTGGCGGAGGAAACCACGGTGACCCGCATCGTGCAGAACGTGGTGGTGCCTGGCATTTTGCAGACTGCCGAGTATGCGCGGGCGATCCTCGAATATGCGGTGGTGCGGCATCGGCTCGCGGTGGGGGATGTGGATGGGGGTGTGGAGAAGCGGTTGGAGCGGCAACAGTTCCTGTACCGCGGTGACCGCCGTTTCCGCATTCTGGTGGGTGAGCAGGCGTTGTGGACGACGGTGGGTAGCGAAGAGGTGATGGCCGGTCAACTGGATCGGTTGATTGCGGTGTCGAGTGTGTCGCGCGTGACGTTGGGGGTGATCCCGGCGCGGGCGGCGTTGCCGATGCAGTTCCACAACTTCGTCATGTTCGATGACCGCCTCGTCACAGTGGAAACCTTGTCGGCGGAGCTGCGGATCACCCGCCCTCGCGAGATCGCCACGTATGGGCAGGCGTTCGACCTCATTGCGGAGCAGGCTGTGACGGGGGAGCGGGCGCGGGCGCTCATCTTGGATGTGTTGCGGCGCCGCACCGGGTAGTGGCGGGTACTTGCGGGCTATTCATGTCGATACGACGTAGACTATAGTGTGCGATAGAAACATGATTGTCGGGCAACCCGGCTGCAACCAGTACGGGTCTCGACATCACTCGCACGCTTGTGGAGGCTCCGCATGACCGAAACGCAATGGCTCACCCGCCAACAGGTCGCCGACCAGATCGGTTTCACCACCAAAACGCTGTCCAACTGGCGGCATCTTGGGCAAGGCCCGAAATGCTTCAAGGTGCAAGGCCGCTACCGGTACAAGGCGACCGATGTCCGCGCCTGGCAAGAGGCACAGCAGGGTGTGGCGGCGTGAGCATCGAAGCAGCGAGGAACTAGATGGCGCAAGAATCATTGGAGCCGGGCGCGCTCCCACCCGCCTACAAGTTGAATCCGTCGAAAGACCCGGACGGGATCTGGCGGCTGCAACGTGTCCGGCACCGCACGTTCAGCGGCACCTATGTCCGCACCAGCGGGTCCGGTCGCACCAGGAAAGAGTGTTTGGAGGATTGGAACGCCAACTTCGAGCGGAACAGGCAGAAGTCGAGTGCCCGCGCGACTCGTGACACTGCCAGAGAGTTCGAACTGTCCGACAAGATGTCGAAGGCATTGGATGCCTGGTTCAAGCGGGAGACGAAACGGTGTGAGGCCGGGAAAATCCGGCCCCAATCGTTGATCAACTACCGGCGTTGGATCTATGAAGCGGATGAGCGGGGCCGGCGTCGCCGCGGATCAGTGAAGTTGATGAAGGAGATGGGGCACCTCACGATCCGGGAGGTAGGGAAACCCAAGTTCTTGGCCGACTACTTCGAGGATGTCACCGAGATCGGGCCATCGATCGCGGCAGGGCATTACATGATCCTCACGGCAGTGTTCAACATGTTGACGGTCGCCGGGCTGTTTGATGTGTCTCCGATGCATCCTGTGCCTGCGCTGGAGGGTGGGGGCGGTAAGCAGCGGGCGTTGACTTCGGCGGAGCGTGACGGCTTCTTGGAGTTGTTGGAAGAGCGGTCGTCAGCGGAGTGGTTGAAGCCGTACTGGTTGACCCTACTCGGGACGGGGATCAGGCCGGGGGAGGCGATGGCGTTGCGTTGGTGCGATCTCGCGCACTTGGACGAGCCGGGGGAGCCGGTGTTGATGCATGTGTGTGGGGCGGTGGTGCCGCTGAAGGGTGGCCGGGTACGGCAGCCGCATCGGAAGCGGGGGAAGGACTATCACCTGGTGTTGCCGACCTGGTTGGGTGGCGTGTTGCGGGGGTGGCGGGACTGGACGGGGCCGCTCGACGAGCAGGAGCCGGTGTTCAAGGGGGCGCGGGGGGATTGGTTGTCGACGCCGACGATGTCGCGTGCCTTGGGGGAGGTGAAGGCGGGTTCGGAGTTGGAGTGGTTCACGTTCGGCAACTGTCGGGACACGGTGGCTACCCATATCACGGGGAAGACGCGTGATCCGGGTCGTGCGAGTGCTCAGTTGGGGCATTCGGCGGGGTCGTCGGTGGCGTTGCGGTTCTACATCGATTTGGAGGGTTATCAGTTTCCTGCGGTGGATAACGCCGAGGTGTTGGAGTCGGTGGCGCCGGGGAAAGTGACACTAAAACTGGAATCGGGGGGTTTCGAGCCGGGCTGGTTTAGGGTTTGACCTGCGGAAACACCCTATTTTGGAGCGAAACATCCGAGATGCGTTTCGG